>JBOFCM010000200.1:0-38163 GCA_051646055.1 Fusobacteriaceae bacterium | reverse complement strand
CTAAGTTAATAAGCGTATTGTTATGGCAGCGTCACAATACTTAATTCACAGGATCATAACATCTACGCCGTCGGCCTTAGGCTCCGTATATGGAAGTGAACTAACCTCTATTTTGTTTTATTAGATGTGAGTATACTATATAATCACTCTAGTTGTCAATTTTTTTTACAAAATATTAACTTACTGAAGATTGATTAGAACTCCAATTACCATGAAGATTGAACCTAAAAGGAATAAAACTCCTTGGAACTTAATTTGTAACTTTGCCCAAACTCCCCACTCAATCTTAGCAATTCCTAAAATCGCCATCAGAATTCCAGAAGTTGGAACGAACATATTTGTAAATCCATCTCCCAATTGGAAAGCAAGCACAGCAACCTGTCTAGGAACTCCAACTAAGTCAGCAAGTGGTGCCATGATTGGCATCGTAAGTGCAGCTTGTCCAGATCCAGATACAACGAAGAAGTTGAATACAGATTGGAAGAAGTACATCGCTATCGCTGATAAAGAAGCGTGTAGGTGACTCAGAATTCCAGCTACAGAGTTAAGAACAGTGTTTAAAACTGTAGGTGTTCCTGCATCTACTCCACCTAAAACTAGTACGATTCCTTTTGCCATACCAACAACTAAGGCAGCTCCAATTAACTCCTCTGCTCCTTTTCTGAAAGATGTAGCTATATCATTAACTGTCATGTTGTTTAAATTGAATATAACTCCGATTATTCCAGAGATAATACCCATAATTGTGAATTGAGCAGCGATTTCAGGAAGATAGTAACCATGAAGTACAACTCCCCAAATAATCCAAGACATCCCTAAGAATATAGTTAAGAATACTAATTTATGTCCAAACTTGAATTCTAAATCCTCTGCTTCATCAACTTTGAAGTCATCTCTAAAGAATTTATCAGTCTCATAAGAGATTGATAACTCAGGGTTAGCTTTAACTTTTTTAGCGTAGTTCATAGTATAAACAATTCCAAACATTGTGAAGAATACCCACATAGCGATTCTAAACATAGCACCAGAAAGCACAGGAACTCCTGCAACTCCTTGAGCTATAGCCACACTGAATGGATTCATCCAAGATGTAGCAAATCCAATTTGAGTTGAGATGTAGCACATAAAAATACCAGTGATAGAGTCATATCCCATACCAACAACGATAGGGATTAGAATCATGGCAAATGGGATAGCTTCCTCTCCCATACCAAACACAGCTCCACCAAGGGAGAACAGAAGGAATACTAAAGGAATCAATAGTATCTCAGATCCTTTTGTCTTTTTAATCATATTTAAAATACCAGCTTCAACAGCTTTGGTTTTTAAAATAATACCGAAAGCTCCACCTGTAATTAGGATGAAAGCGATAATTCCAACAGCAGTTCCCCACTTATCTCCACTAACAAGACCTTCGAATATATAGTTAGTTATACTCATATCTCCACCAGCAGCAAAAATAGGAACACCTTTAACAAGTGGTTTTCCAAGCTCATCTAAAGCGTAAGCGAAACTTCCAGGAACAGGAACTGTTCTAGTTTTCATTCCAGCTTCAGTAGCATATTGAATTTTTTCCATAGTAAAGCTTCCAACTGGGATAAGGTAAGTCAGTATAGCAGCAAATATAACCACGAAAAAGATAATGACATAGGTATCAGGTATTCTGATTTTTTTCTTCATTTCTATCCTCCTAAAAAATTATGTATAGCTTTATGTTTTTAAGAAAAAGTATACTATGGATTTATACAAAGTGTCAACTCTAAAAAGACAGTTCGAATGTTTTATTTTTTAGTACAAAAGTATTTTATTTTATTAAAGTTCTTTTACAATGCACAAAAGTACTAAAAATTAGTAAAAAAAGTGTTGTGTTTTATTTTTTTATGTGTTATTATTCTTGAAAATAAAAATTAATTTTCAAAAAGGACGGTGATGATTATGAGTAACGAAAGAGGTAATTGGGGATCGAGTGTAGGATTTGTATTGGCAGCTGCAGGGTCAGCTATTGGGCTTGGAAATTTATGGAAGTTTCCTTATTTAGCAGGAAAGAACGGTGGAGGAGCATTTGTATTGGTTTATCTATCACTGATAGTAATATTAGGATTTTCTTTAATGCTAGGGGAGATGGCTATAGGTAGAAGAGGAAAATCGGATGCCTTCGGTTCATATAACAACATTAAAAAAGGTTGGGGATTTGTAGGAATATTTGGAATTTTATGTTGTTTTATTATCTATTCTTACTATGTAGTTATCGCAGGATGGATTGTAAAATATATCGGTATGTTTATTAGAGGGGGGTTAACAGAGGATCCAGTGACGACATTCGGAAACTTTATTTCGTCTGGAACTTCACCTATAGTATATAGCTTCATTGTAGTAATTGTAACGGCATTAATTGTTTTAAAAGGTGTGTCTGGTGGAATTGAAAAAGCAAGTAAAATAATGATGCCAGTATTATTTGTATTTATGTTAGTTATTGTTGCAAGATCAGTAACACTTCCAAATGCGATGGAAGGAATTAAATATTTCCTTAAGCCTGATTTCTCACAGATAACTCCTTCAGTTGTAATTGCAGCTTTAGGACAGGTATTTTTCTCACTAAGTTTAGGTATGGGTGCCATGATAACTTATGGTAGTTACTTACCTAAGGATACGAACCTTGTAAAAAGTGCGTTCTGTATCCCAATACTAGATACACTGATTGCTTTATTAGCAGGACTTGCCATCCTACCAGCAGTTTTCTCATTTGGATTAGAGCCAACAGCTGGACCAGGATTAATATTTATAACTTTACCAAAAGTATTTGCTTCAATGCCTTTTGGAAATATCTTTGGAATCATATTCTTCGTGTTAGTTTTATTTGCTGCACTTACATCAACTATCTCTTTATTAGAGGTTGTAGTATCGTTTGTTGTGGATCAAATGAAATTAGATAGAAAGAAAGCAACAGTTTTAGTAAGTGCTTTAATAGCAGGATTTGCAATTCCAAACTCACATTCGTTTGGACCAATGGCAGAATTAAATGTATTCTTTGGAATGAACTTCTTTGATTTCTTAGGATACTTAACAGATAATATCTTACTTCCAGTTGGAGGGTTATTACTTTGTGTATTCATTGGATTTGTTTGGGATAAAGAGGATATAAAAAATGAGATTACAAATAATGGAGAGATTTCATTCCCACTGTTTTCAGCTTGGATGATAGGAGTTAAATATCTTGGAATTCAACTTTTATCACTGATTTTACTTGGGGCAGTTGGAGTAGTTGGAAAAGGTATAAACTACTCGTTGATAGTAATCTTTATGCTACAAGTTTTATTTGATGTATTAGAAAATAAAAAGAGATCAAAATCAGCAGCCTAATATGTTTTTTATATAATAAAGTGAATGCCTAAAAAGCACAGATTAAAAGTCTGTGCTTTTTTTGTATTTTTTCTTACAAAAATGTTATACTGATAGTAGGAAATTGAGAAGGAGCAGAGCATGAGAAGATTACTATTTTTATTTAAAACGCTAATAATCTTAATAGTTCTACTAGAGAGTCTCTACGCTAAAGATATAGACCCTTTAAAGGATTTTACATACGATATAGTTGTTGAAAACTATACACAGAATATTAAAAGGGATATTAGAGTAAAAAATGATTTAAATGAGATACGTGGAGTTTTAGCCAATAATGGCGAAAACTTTTTAGATATAGAAGGTCCTGCTTTTACATCTTGGGAGATATATAGAGATGAAGAGAAGATAAGCAGTGGTAAAAGGGATATTTTAGAGGATACAATTTTTGAATTACTTCCAAATCAAGTTGTAAGATATAAGGTAGTAGCTAAACCGGATAAAAAGTTGCTTCAACAGAGTTTGAAAAATGAGGTCACTGTCTATGAAAGTGGACAGATAGCTGAAAAATTTAGATATGAAAATATGGTTTTAGGCTCAAAAGCAAAAATTAAAAGAGAGTTTGATTCTGAAATATACTCTTTAGGAGAGTATTTGACCTACAGAGTTACAGTCGAAGCTGATGGACCTGGATATTTGAATAACTATAAAATATCAGAGCACATACAGGATATTTTAGTTCCAACTTTAAGTGGGAAAGATGAGCTATTTTTAAGGGATATTCAGATAAAAACAAATCAAAAAACATCTGGAACAGAGATTGATATACCTAGCGGAGAGAGCTTGATATATGAAGTTAAAGGTCGTGTGAATAAAGGAAGTTTAGGGGATGTTATCTATAAAGATGTAAAAGTAAAAAGTCCACCTTCAAAAATAAAAGCTAGATTTTTAAATAGTGCTAAGTATTCACCAGGAAGACTTTACACCTATGAGATTGAGATTGAAAATAGTGGGCCTGGAAATGCAAAAGATATTCCGATACAAGCACTTTTAAAAAAGAGTGAAGCTAGGGATTGGAATGAGGATATGTCACCAGCATTTTTTAATGCTCAAGATATAAATGAGAGATTTAACTTAGGGGTTGGGAAAAAAAATATTAAAAAATATTCAGTGAATATATCAGATTTTTTAGTTGGAGATATTGAAATAGATATAGTAATTGATGATGAGGTTTATAGTAATAAAATTCAATCATACCCTTCTGAACTAAGTGTAGTTGAAAGAGTGGAGAGATATTTAGATAAAACAGGTAAGAAAAAATTAGAAAGCTATACACCAGAAGGTTATATAGAGTATCTTTTCAGAATTGAAAATAAAGGAAAAGGTATTTTAAAAGATTATGATTTAGATCCGAATATAGATGATATTAAAACTAAAGCTTATGATGGAAGAGAAGTTTTAGCTTTTAGTAGTACTGATACAAAAAGCTTTTTAGAACGAGGAGAGGGAGCTCGTTTACTTCCAGGAGGATATGTTGAGTATAGAGTTTTAGGAAAAGTAAATAAAGAAGCTGTGGGACCGATTGTAAAAGATGGGATAGTATCAACTATGTCAAAGAGTGATGTAACACACACATTTTCAGTTTCAAAAGAGAGCTATAAGCCAGGTGAAACAATAGAGTACAATGTTATTTTAAAAAATACAGGGTTAGGAACATCCTACGGTATACCATATAGACTAAGTATAGATGAGTTGAGTGTGAAGCAATCAGGAATAAAAAATAGAGAGGTAAGTGCTTTTAAAAATACTGAAAAGATAGAGCGGATGCCAATCATATATCCAGGTGAGGAGTTTAAATACAAGTTTAGTGGTATAACTAAGAATAATATATTTGGTAATATACAAGTTGATTCAGTATATGGAGAGGATAAAAAATCAAGTGAAGTAGTTGCTTTACCGGGAAGATTAGAGTTTACAAATACACTGAAAAGTGTAAATGGAAAGATAATGAATGGAAACTTAAAATATAAACCAGGTGATATGGTGACGTATGAAGTTCATTTGAAAAATATAGGCGAGGGATTTTTAAATGATGTATCTGTTGAGAGTAGTTTAGATGAGGTGAAAGCTTTAGTTGCTGGTTCTGACACAAAGCAGAAAGTTTTAGAAAATATAGATATATCAATAAAAAGTAGTGATCCTAGAACGGTTATACTATCTGAGATGGGAGATACACCATCCCATATAAGAAAGAATATAGATTTCGCTCCAAAAAGTAGTATAACTTTTGAGATTTCAGCTATTATTTCTGATAAATCTCTAGGGAGTTTGACTGGACTTGTTTTTAAAGTGAATGGTAGTAGTAAAACCTCAGAGGGAATCTCGAGTGTAGGAGGTTCTATAAAAGGTGAAAAAACACTTTTAGAGCCAGAAAATGGAATATATAAACCAGGTGATAGGCTAAGATATGTGTTAACTATTAAAAATAGTGGTGATGGATACGGAAGATATATATCTATAGAGGATTTGCTTTCAGAGGTTACAACAGAAAAGGAGGGAAAGCGTTACGGAAGAGCTTTTTCGAATTGGAAGGTGACTTATTTAGGACCAAGAGATGAATCTTCAAGATTTAAGCAGTATACATATTTAAAAAGTGAAGTTTCAGGGCGAGAGGACTTGAATACGAAGGTGGATATAGGACCTGGAGTTGCGATTGAATTTATGATTGAAGCTGATATAGATAGAGATGCTATCGGTGTGATAGAGAGTAAGGCTAAGGTAGCTGGTGGTACAACTGATGATCAAACAATTTTTTTAAAACCCATCTCTGAATATTCAGAGGAGGAGAGAGTAGAACAAGGGATTAGAGTGAAGTTGAGCTCAACTAAAAGTGATATAAAAATAGGTGAAGTTGTGGGTTTTACTGTGAGTGTTGAAAACCGTGATAGCCAAAACTATGAAAATTTATCTTTAAAAAATATAACTCCGAGAGGCTTTAGATATCTAGATGAGGAGTTTGAAAAGTTTTCTTTAGCACCTGACCAAAAATATACTAAGACTTTTTATATGAAAGCGACAGTTGGAGCAAGTGTTGGAAAAAATATATTTCAAAGTTCTGTGACTCAAAGAAATAGTAAGATTTCAAATATAGGAGAGACGAGTGTAGAGGTAAAAGGGGATTCACTATTAAATACAGCTACAATTATAGGAAAGGTTGTGGATGAGAAAACTGATAGAGGGATTCCATATGCTGTTGTCTATACGCCTGCAGGAATAGTTGTTCAAGCGGATGAATATGGACGTTTCCATCTGCCAGATCAATGGGTAGATAAAAAGTTTGGAGAAAACTTTGCCTTAAAGCTAGATGAGAATAGCCTTCCATCAGGAAGTGTTATAAAGAGCGAAAATCCTATGATAAAAAGGATAACTCCCTATTCGTTGACAAAGTTTAATTTTATAGTTGAAACCCCTGAAAAATCAATGGATTTAGAAGAGAGTGATAGAAGTGATAGCAAGCAAGATGGGATAAAACTAAACTATATTGGAACTGGTTTTGTAGATGCTTCTATAGGTAAGGACAGTGATACTCCAAGAGCAACATACTTTGGAAAAGCGAGCTATGGCGACTATAAGCTCACTTTACATTTCGATACAAAAGATAGAAAAAATCAGACTCTTTTAGAAAGAGTAACAGATGATGAGTATGTTTATTATCCAACTTATGGAGATGATTCTAAAATAAGAAAAGAGGTTAATACAAAGGGAAAGGTTTATCTAAAGTTTCAACACAGAGATTCGAGCCTACTTTGGGGAACCTATGAAACTGGCTTTATAGGAACTAGATTTATGGATTATAACAAAGAGTTATATGGATTCAAGGGTGAATATAAAGAGGACGATATAAACGTAAAAGTTTTTATGAGTACACCCAACACTATGTATGGTCACGATGAGTTTTTAGGAACTGGAGGAAGTCTATATTTTCTAAAAAATGGAGATGTTTTAAAAGGAAGCCAAAAGGTTTGGATAAAAATTGTGGATGCAGATACATATGTTGTTGAAAAAATAATCTACCTACAAGAGGGACGGGACTATGAGATTGACCCGTTTATTGGAAGAGTTATTTTAACAACCCCTTTAAATGGTGGTAGCTCGAGTGACTACTATGCTTATCTTGTTGCAGATTATAGCTATCTGCCAAAAGATGGAGATGTTTCAGACTCTTCAAACTATGGACTTAAAAGTATAAAAGATATAAATGAAAATGTTCAAGTAGGAGTTACAGCTATACATGAAAGTCGTGGAAAAGAGGACTATGATTTAAAAGGGATTGAGCTTAAAGTTAAAGATGAAAAAGGTAACTATATAAAAGGTGAGTTTAGCCGAAGTGAAGGGGTTTCAAATATAAACAATCACCTATCATTTGATGGAGGATTGACATTTCAAAGTATAGGACGAAGTGATGATAAAATCACAGGAAATGCCTACCGTATCACAGGAGCTATAAAGCTTTTAGAAGAGGCTGAATTTAAAGCTTGGTATGAAAGAAAAGAGAGAGGGTATTCATTCGCTTCAGATTTAGAGGATAGATTTCTTCAAACTTTTGGAGGGGAGTTGGGGTATACTCACTCTGAAAAGTTGAAAAGCTATTTAAAATTTCAATATATTGATGAGATGAAGTGGGGCGAAGAACGAGAGAGTGGAACTGTCAGCAGTGTAAAGTTAGAGTATATCTTAAATGAAAGTACCAAAATATATAGTGAGATTAAGGCTGGAATAACTAATGCTATTTCGCTTGGAGCTGAGAAGAGAGTCAGCGATAGATTTAAACTAAATGGTCGAACATCTTTTGGAGATGCTGGAAACTATTTTGAAGTCGGAGGAGATTATCAACTTTATGACAACTATAATATATATTCTGGCTATAGCTCGGATGGAGAGATTAGTCGAGATAGATATACAGTCGGACAAAGAGCAAGGGTTGGAGAGCGAACAAGCCTTTATCAAGAGAATCAATTTATAAAAGAGCGTGGAAAAGAAGCGGCTATTCAAGGATATGGGATAGATTATGATTTAAGACGTGGAGTAACAATTGGTGGAGCCATTCAGTATGGAGAGGTGATATTACCAAATGATGAGAAGAGTGATAGACGTGGAATCTCACTCTATTTGAGGTCTGAATCAGAGAGATTGACTTTAAAAAATCGTGTGGAATATCGTTCTGAGCGAGGGAGTGAGGAGATTGAACAGTATTTAACAACGAACTCATTTACCTATAGATACAGCAAAGAGTATACTTTTGCAGGAAAGCTAAACTACTCATTTACGGATGATAGATATGAAAATAGATATCTTCAGAGTAGTATAGGGCTTGCATATAGACCTATTTATGACGACAGATGGAACTATCTTTCGAGATACACCATGATACTTGATAAAGATACAAAAAATTCTAAAGATTTCAGTGCTCATATAGCTGAGTTTGAGACTATATATTCACCTACAAGAAGATTGGATCTATCTATGAAAAAAGGGTATAGACGAGAGAAAAATACATATCTAAATGATCTTTATATGCTAGGATTTAAAGCTAATTACACGGTGATGAATAGCTGGGAAGTGTATGGACAATACCAGTGGCTTTTAGATCGTGCCAATGAGGATGTTTTGAGTGGAGCGATATTTGGAGTCTATAAAAATTTGGATAAAAATATGAAGTTAGGAGGGGGATATAATTTTTCTGGCTTTAAGGACTCTTTAGGTGAAGAGGACTATAGAACCTCGGGTTGGTTTTTAAATATAATAGGAAGTATGTAGAGAAACAAAAAGAGAGACTTTGGGAGGATAGTCTCTCTTTTTATTTTATCTATTTTTTAGCAAACTTTGCGAAGAGCCAAAGAACAACTAGAGCTCCGAAAGCTGCGGTGAAGATACTACCAAAGTTAAGCCCATGAACAGAGCCAATACCAATTAGATTTCCAATAAAACCACCAACAAAAGCACCAACTATCCCTAAGATCATAGTTGCTATAATTCCGCCACCTTGATCTCCAGGCATTATCCATTTAGCAAGAGCACCAGCAAGAATTCCAAGGATAATCCATGTGAAAATTCCCATAACCACCATCTCCTTTTTAAAATTATTTCATTCTGCTCTTTTATTCAAAAAAAATGCTCTTTTTCTTTTAAAAAATTATTTTTTTTTTAAGATTTTTAATATGTATTCTCTTCTCTAAGAGGAAAGCGTCACCGTAAAAATAGTACTTTATAAAAAAGTATTCAAAATTATTTGACTTTCTATTCATGTGTGTAGTATATAGAGATATTAAGAATAAGCTTCGAAAAAAATATGTTTTAATCGATTTTTGAACTCAATTAGACCAAGGAGGGAGTTTTTATGAAGAAATTAAAGACGTTTCAATTTATGGAGGAGTTTGATCACGAGCAGGTAGTATATTTTTATGATAAAAATACCGGACTAAAAGGTATAACTGCTATTCATAACACAGACTTAGGACCAGCTTTAGGAGGAACAAGACTTTGGAACTATAAAACAGAGGAGGAAGCTCTATTAGATGTTATTAGATTATCTAGGGGAATGACATATAAAGCAGCAGTTGCAGGGTTAAACTTAGGAGGAGGAAAAACAGTTCTGATAGGAGATCCAAAGGAAGTTAAAAGCGAAGCATATTTTAGAGAGTTAGGTAGATTTGTTCAAAGTTTAAATGGAAGATATATAACAGCTGAAGATGTAAACACAAGTACATCTGATATGGGTTTTGTAGCTATGGAGACTGACCACGTTGTTGGACTACATGGAAAGAGTGGAAACCCATCACCGTTTACAGCTCTAGGGGCACTATACTCTATACGTGCTGCTTTAAAAGTGCAGTTTGGGGATTCAACTCTAGATGGGAAAACATTCTCAGTTCAAGGAGCAGGTCAAACTGGGTATTATTTAATTAAGTATCTTTTAGGGGATAATGACCATGGAGATAAGGCAAAGAAAATCTATTTCACAGAGATAAATGAAACATATATTGAGAGAATGAAAAAAGAGCATCCTGAGGTAGAGTTTGTAAAACCTGAGGAGATATATGCTTTAGATGTGGATGTGTTCTCGCCATGTGCTCTTGGAGGAGTTATAAATGATGAGAGTATACCTCAATTGAAATGTTCCATAGTTGCAGGAACTTCAAATAATGTATTGAAAGCCGAAGAACATGGAGCCCAATTAAAAGAGAAGGGGATTCTTTATGCTCCAGACTTCGTAGCAAATGGAGGAGGCTTAATCAATGTTTATCACGAGTTGAAAGGTTACAATAAAGATGCGGCAACAGCTGATGTAAAGGCTATATACGATAGACTGCTGCAGATATTTGAGATAGCTAGAGTTCAGGATATACCAATAAATATAGCAGCTATTCAGTTTGCTGAAGAGAGAATCAATAGTATTAAAAAAATGAAACCGAGTTATGTAAAAAGATAAAAGATAGTTTTGGAGGGTCATATGAATTTTTTTTCTCAACTATTAGAAAGATGTAAGGAGAGTCATATTAAAAGGGTTCCGGTTGTAGTTTGTGCCCATGAGGATGAGTTGTTGAAAGCGATATTGAGAGCTCAAAGAGAGGGAATAGTTACCTCGCCTATCCTTGTTGGAGATAGAGAGGAGATTGTGAAGCATCTGCTGCTAAATGGAGCTAGCCTAGATGATTTTCAGATTGTTCATGGAGATGGAAAAGAGAAGTGTAGTGAGATAGCGGTGCAAAGTATTTTAAGTGGAGCTGGAGATTTTTTGGTAAAGGGGCTAGTTGATACATCGATTATACTAAAAGCAATTTTAAATAGAAAAGAGGAGTTATCAAAATATGAGAGCGAAGATATATTTTTCTCTCATGTGACAGTTGCTGAACTAGATGCTATCGATAGAGTTATAGCTTTTGGAGATGCAGCTATGAATATACTTCCAGATATGGAGAGTAAGATAAAGATAATAGAGAATTGCTATTCGGTTTGGAGTGATTTGCATCTTAGAACACCTAAGATAGCACTTTTAGCAGCAAAAGAGAGTATTTCGAAAAAGATGATAGCCACTTTAGATGCCCATGCAATCAGTAAAAAATTATCAGAGGATGAGAGATTTATAGTTGAGGGACCACTTGCTTTAGATAATGCCCTATCGAAAAGATCGGCAGAGATCAAGGGTATAGCTGGAAAGATTCAAGGGGATGCGGATATACTTATAATGCCAAATATAGAGGCTGGAAATATATTCTATAAGAGTCTTTGTTATCTGACAAAGAGTGAAACAGCCGGGGTTTTAGTGGGAGCAAAAGTTCCTATAGTTATAACATCAAGAGCTGACAGTGAGGAGAGTAAATTTTTATCGATAGTGTTAGCATCAGTTATTTAGGAGGTGTCGGTTTTGGCTAAATTCAATGTGAGTTTTAATAAGGAGCGGTGCAAGGGGTGTGGGCTTTGCACCCTGTTTTGCCCGATGAAGATAGTGCATCTAAATATGGATGAGATGAATTCGAAGGGGTATAATGTGTCGCACGTGGTGGATATAGAGAGGTGTGTTGGCTGCACAAACTGTGCTCTTATGTGCCCGGATTCAGTTATAAGTATAGATAAGATTTAAGGAGGAGTTTATGGTAAAAAAGCTAATGAAAGGGAATGAAGCTATGAGTGCAGCAGCTATAAATGCTGGCTGTAGATTTTTCTTCGGATACCCAATAACACCGCAAAATGAGATTCCTGAGTATATGTCAAGGGAGCTTCCAAAAGTTGGTGGATCTTTTATACAAGCTGAGTCTGAGGTTTCGGCTATAAATATGGTTTATGGTGCAGCGGGGTGTGGAGCTAGAGTTATGACATCCTCATCATCTCCAGGGATGGCTTTAAAGCAGGAGGGTTTATCGTATATAGCGGGAGCTGAGCTGCCTTGCGTAGTTATAAATGTGACAAGAGGTGGGCCTGGGCTTGGCGGGATTCAGCCATCTCAGGCTGACTATTTCCAAGCTACTCGTGGTGGTGGAAATGGTGACTACTATATGCCTGTTTATGCTCCAGCAACTGTTCAAGAGGCTGTCGATCTAATAGGAAAAGGGTTCCATGTAGCTGATCAATATAGAACTCCTGTTATGTTATTGGTCGATGGGATGATTGGTCAGGTTATGGAACCTGTAGAACTAAATGAAAACCAAGTTAGAAAGGAGTTTGATAAGAGCTGGGCTACAACGACAACAAAGGGTGAACGAGCACCCAATATTATAAACTCACTTTACCTAAAGCCAGAGGAGTTAGAACTACATTGTGAGAAACTATTTAGAAAGTTCGACGCTATAAAAGAGAGAGAGATAATGTCTGAAACTATAGGGTTAGAGGATGCCGAGATAGTTTTAGTGGCATATGGTACAACGGCTCGTATAGCTAAGAATGTTATTAAAAGTTTGGAAAAGGATGGGATAAAAGCGGGACTTATAAGACCTATAACTGTGTGGCCATTCCCGTATGAGGATGTGAAAAATTTGAATGAGGGAGTAAAAAATATCCTCGTGGTTGAGATGAGTATGGGGCAGATGATAGAGGATGTACGGCTTGGAAATGAGGGAAGAAAGCCAGTTCACTTCTACGGTAGAACAGGGGGGATGGTTCCAACTCCCGAGGATGTAATCAAAAAAGTAAAAGAGATAATGGGGAGGTAGTTATTATGGAAAATATCTATAAAAGAAGTGCAGGATTGACTGATGTGCCTACCCACTATTGCCCTGGGTGTACACATGGGATTGTTCACAAGTTGGTGGCCCAAACTTTAGAGGAGCTAGGAGTGATAGGGGACACTGTTGGGGTGGCTCCAGTTGGTTGTGCAGTATTGGCATATAAGTATTTTAATACAGATATGCATGAGGCATCTCACGGTAGAGCACCAGCAGTTGCCACAGGAATTAAAAGAGTTCTTCCAGAAAAGGTTGTATTCACATATCAAGGGGATGGGGATTTAGCAAGTATTGGAGCAGCTGAGATTGTGCATGCAGCTGCTAGAGGAGAGAAATTTGTAACTATTTTTATAAACAACACAACATATGGAATGACAGGTGGACAGATGGCTCCAACAACTTTAATCGATCAGAAAACAACGACATCTCAAAGTGGAAGAGATCCTGAGGTTCAAGGATATCCAGTTCATATGTCGGAGATGCTTTCGACTTTAACTGGAAGTTATTATATAGAGAGATGCTCAGTTCACGATCCAGTGAGCATAAGAAAAACAAAAAAAGCTATAAAGAAAGCCTTCGAGTTACAACTAGAAGGGAAAGGATTCTCTATGATTGAGATACTGTCGACATGTCCAACGAACTGGGGGAAAACTCCAGCTGATTCGTTGAAATGGCTAAAGGATGGTGTGATGAATGTATTTCCTCTAGGAGTTTTTAAAGATAAGAGCGAGGAGGAAAAAAATGGATAATTTCATAATATGTTCAGGTTTTGGTGGGCAAGGTGTTATGTCGATGGGACAGATTCTTGCATATTCTGGGATGATAGAGAATAAAGAGGTTTCATGGTTACCATCCTATGGTCCTGAGATGAGAGGGGGAACAGCAAACTGTTCGGTGATACTTTCAGATGAGCCCATAGGGTCACCAGTCATAACAAATAATGCGACAGCTCTTATAGCTATGAATCTACCCTCACTTAAAAAATTTCAAGACTCACTCGTGGAGAATGGAGTTCTTTTGGTGAACTCATCACTTGTGAAAGAGGATAGCGATAGAGAGGATATAAAGATATATAAAATACCAGCAAACGATTTAGCTCACGAGGAGTGTTCGAATTTAAAAGTGGCTAATATGATTATGTTAGGAGCGTACTTAGAGATATCAGAGGGATTAAAAAATGAGAGTGTGCTACAAGGGTTTTTAAAGATTTTTGGAGAGAGAAAGGCAGATCTTCTACCTATAAATGAAAAAGCTCTTAGAGTAGGAAGAGATTATATAAAAAATAACTACTAAGAGAGGAGAGGAATGAAAGGGTTTAATATTTTAGTTATCAATCCAGGATCGACATCGACAAAAGTTGCATATTTTAAAGATGGAGTTCAGATTTTAAAGCGAGAGTTGCATCACGAAAGTGAGTTTTTAAAAAGTTTAGACTATGAGGAGGAGCTAGATTATAGATACTCTTTGATCAGAGAGCTGCCGATTGAGTGGAGATATTTAGAGGCGGTTGTAGGAAGAGGTGGGCTTTTAAAGCCTTTAAAAAGTGGGACTTATGCTGTGAATGATAAGATGATAGAGGATTTAAGAAGCGAGTTCTATGGAAAGCATGCCTCGAATTTAGGAGGTATTTTAGCTAAAAAGATAGCGGACGAATTCGGGATAGGCTCTTATATAGTTGACCCTGTAGTGGTAGATGAGATGAGTGAGTTAGCAAAAATTTCAGGGATGCCGGAGCTTGTTCGTAGGTCTGTGTTTCATGCTTTAAATCAGAAAGGGGTTTTGAAAAACTATTGTAAAGAGATGGGGATCGATTACAATAGCAATGCCTTTATAGCTGTACATATGGGTGGTGGAATTTCGGTTGGATTTCATATGAATGGAGAGGTTGTGGATGTGAATAACGCTCTTGATGGAGATGGCCCATTCACTCCAGAGCGTGCAGGAACTCTGCCAATTGGAGATTTTTTTAAACTATATTATACCGGCAAACATTCGAAGGAGTTTTTACTGAGACGGCTAAAAGGTGATGGAGGTATATCTGCTTACTTGAACACTAACAATGTAAAAGAGGTTATGGAGAGAGTTTTAAGCGGAGATGAGAAAGCTAAAAAAATTATAGATGCGATGTGCTATCAGATAGCCAAGGAGATTGGAGGACTCGCAACTGTTGGGGGAGGGCGTGTTGATGCCATAATTTTAACTGGTGGGATGGCTTATTCAGATTATATCTGTGAGGAGATAACAAAACGAGTGGCCTTTATAGCTGAAGTTGTTCGTGTCCCAGGGGAGTTTGAGATGCAGTCGCTATATGATGGTGGAGCTAGAGTTTTAAATGGTGTTGAGAGTGTCAAGGAGTACATGTAAATTATAGACTGAGCTTGGTAATCCTATGGAGAACCAAGCTTTTTTTCATTTGTTAACGAAATATAGTAAATATTTTAAAAATTAACGATATTTTGATAATTGTGATAAAATAGTAGAGGTGATTCAAAAATCAGAGAAAAAGAGTAATGGGAGAAGAGATGAAAAGAGTTACGGGGTTATTATTTTTGTTACCACAATTGGTTTTAGGGCAGGATAGCTGGAGAGGGATTCAGTATCCTATGAACCGTTGGGGTGTGTCGGTTATGGGTGTTAAGCAGACCGAGAAAGGAAACTTGACAGAGGCAAGTGTTACGGGGATAAAGTTAACAGATAAATTAAATGCAAATGTTGATTTTTTAAAGCCAGAAGATTTAAAAGTAGATGCGGATGTTCAAATGGTTAAGGTGGATTATTTTGTATTACCATTTTTAAATCTATATGCAATAGGTGGAAAGCTAGAAGCTACGGCTAAATTTAATTTAGGTTCACCTACAATATCGTTTCCAATTTTTCCAAATCTACCAGGAGTTGAATTGGAAAAAAAATGGGCAATAGAGCATAAAGCAGAAGGAAAACTTTATGGAGGAGGAGCTTTAATAGCTGGAGAGTACAACAGAGTTTTCTCATCACTTCAGTACACTTATACAAGAATAGAGATGGATGGAGATGTGGCGGCTAAAAGTGCTGAGGTAGCAGCAGGAAGACTTGGTTATGTAGTTTATCGTAATAAAGGCAACTCTGTAACACCATATTTAGGGGCAGCTTATCAAAAAACAGAGAGCTCATTATCTGGTCCGATTCCTGGGTTAGAGGGTGTGAATTATCAGTTTCAAATGGAGCTAGAAAAAGTAACACCATCAGTTGGAGTTTTCACAGTAATAAATGATAGTTTTACAGTTTTAATAGATTATTCGTTTGGAGATAGAGAGACTCTAGCTATAGATTTAGGGTATAGATTTTAAAAAAATATAAAGAAAAGATTTAAAGGTTGAGCCTAGTATAAACTACTAAAGGATGGTGGTGAAATGCTAGGCTTAGTTTGTATGTTAGATGGAAAAGGGATGAAAAAAGGTGTGGCATCTTTAAAGGCTTTTAATTCTGAAAAGGTTAGAGAAGCTGCACTTTTCAATCTTGATTATACTCTTGAAACCATAAGGTTTTGTAGACTAAAAGGTTATATATATAGAGTGTCTTCGTCGGTTATTCCGTATCCTGATTGCTGGGAGTGGGATAAAGATGAGGAGATTTTGAAAAAGCTAAAAGAGATAAAAAAACATAGCTCAAAAATTAGACTCATAATGCACCCAGATCAGTTTGTGGTTTTAAATAGTGATTCTGAAAATGTGATAGAAAACTCTTTGAAAATTTTGAAAAGTCAAACTACATTTGCAAGGCTAGCAGGAGCAAGTGATTTGGTTTTGCATATTGGAAAAAAAGATGGAGTCCAAAAGTTTATAGAAACCTTTGAAAAATTAGATGCATATACAAAAAGTATTTTAGTTTTAGAAAACTGTCACTATTATAAGGTGAATGAAGTTTTAGAACTTTGTGAAAAAATAGGTATTCCGATGGTTTTAGATGTTCATCACGCTAGGGTTACAAAAAGTGAAGATTACGATATAGAAAGAATAAAGGCTACTTGGAAAGATAGAAAGCCACTAGCTCATATCTCTTCTGGCAAAGAGTTTGTAGATGACAAATCTCACGCTGATTATATCTCAAAAGAGGATATTCAGAGATTTCGATGGCTATTTCAAGATTTTGATGTCGAGGTCGAAGCGAAAAAGAAGGAGCGAGCATTAGAGAAGTTAGAAAGAGACCAGAAAAGTTAGTTCTGGTCTCTTTTTTCTTTTATATGTGATTTTTTCATCAAAAAATTAGTTATTTCTATAAGAGTTACAACGGTTTGTCCAGTTTGCTTTCCAACGCTCTTCTCCTCTTTCAGCAGGAGAGTTATCGATTCTTCTATGAAGAACAAAAATAGCAGCATCAGCAAATTCATTAAGAGCAGAGGCTCCAGTTTCTTCGCCTTTCATAAGCTCTAAAATTTGAAGCAGTCCCCATCCTTCTCCTTTGTATTTCTCGGTATCTTTAATTCCTTCACCTTTGAAATTAACATAATCAATTAATGGATACAAACCATTTTTTGAACTTGCAACTCTGTTAAATTGTTTTTTTACATGCTCGGGATTTTTAGAAACAGCCATTAATTTTTCTAAAGAGCTATCTAATCTTTTGTAGATATACTCGATTTGAACATCTTTTGTATTTTCTAAGAAATCAATTGCAGCATTCATTTCACCGTTTTTCTTAGCAATATCAAACTCTTCAAGGCTAGTCCAAGGCGAGTATCTAGTAGAAAGAATAGCGGGAACTGAAATCCCTTTTTCTTTGTAGAACTCTATAAGACCAGGGAAGCTCTCATCAAATCTTCCATTTTTAAAGTTTTCAGGATACCAAATAAAGTGACCTATTCCAAGAGATGGGAATTCTTCTCCTTTATTCCAATGAACTAAAAACTCTCTTCTAAGACCTGTTTCATTTTTATATATTAGGTTTCCTACGTGATTTAACTCCTCTTTTGATGGAACAGTTAAAGCCATAGCACTAAGAGAACCCAACACGAATAAACTCATAATTAACTTTTTCATTTTGACCTCCTATATTGTTTTATTTTTAGAATTTGTGAGTAAGTTCAGCAGTCCATAAGAAGAAGTTTTCATGTCTTTTAGGACCGTTGCTAGGATCAATGTTTTGAGGTCTATAGTAAACATCTAACATAAGATTAGTGTTAGGTGTAAAGTTGTGTCTATATTGAACTCCAAAACGAGATCTGTTTACTTCATCAGTTCTAATAAGATTTTTAACACCATCATAGTATTTTTGCTTACCATCAGCTAAGGCAACTCTAACATACGGTGATATTGTATCTTTATTAGGTAAGAAGTGGAAATATCTTAACATAGCAAAATGTTCTGTATTTAGAAGAGTACGCTTTAAATCTTCTCTAACAAAAAGATAATCTAAGCTAAAGAAGTTTTTGTTGTCTAAAGTGTATCTCATACCAAGGCTATGCTCTTGAATATTGCTCCAATCTCTAGTAGTTTTAGAATACTCTTTTCCAAATCTAGCATAATCTAACTCTCTGTCGATTATTCTGAAAGATAAAGATGTATTTAATCTAACTTTAGGTGTGATGTTTAAAGATCCAGTTGGTCTAATCCAAATCTCGTTTCTTTCTTCACCTTTTCTAACATATCCTGAATATGTAGGACTAGAAGTGCTGGCTTTCATAGAATCCCAATGATAGCTATCATTTCTATATCCAACTCTCAATCCCCAGTTTCCAGTTTTTCCATTTTCTAGTTTGAAAGAGTCTCTGTATGTAACCCCAGCAGAGAATCTATTTCTGTTATACTCTTCATTGTCATCCATAAATGTTTTTAAGAATTGAATATCATAAAGTAGTTTTGAATCATCTTTGTGCAAAAACATTCCAGTATATGGACTTGTAGCTAGAGAACCATCTAAAAACTTCCAATCGCTATCACTGTTAATCTCTTGCTCAATTCCAAAGTAAAGCTCGTGATTCCATTTTTTTGCATTTTTTTTAACAATAGCAGCATTTTTTTCTGCTTCTGTTTTGTATTTGCTTAATTCTAATTTAGTGGCTTCTAACTCTTCTCTGATAGATTGTATAAAGTTTTTCTGTCTTTCGTCGAATATGATTGCTTCATCAGAAGAAAGTTCTGAGTTGTCTAAAGGCAACGAATCCTCTGCAAAAGCTAGATTGCCTAGAGCTAAAATGCTAAAAAGTAATAATAATTTTTTTTTCATGCTATACACTCCCCCGTATTGAATAAATAAATTTTGAAAAAATTTTCCAAAATGCCCGTGAAAATATTTATACACTATTTTTAAAGTTTGGTCAAATTTTTTTTGTTTTTTTTTAATTGAATTAAATCAAAATACGAACAAATAAAACTATTTTAATAAAACTATTGACAAAAAAATAAAAAAATAGTAAAACTATACAAGAGGCATCAGTCAAATGTAAAAAAATTTCAAAAATTATAAAATTATTATTTGGAGGGTTAAAATGAAAATATTATTAGTTTGTTCAGGTGGAATGTCAAGTGCAATGGTTGTGAAATCACTAATTAACGAGGGGAAAAAAGAGGGATTAGAAATTACTTCTAAAGCAGTTGGAACAGGGGACTTTGAAACAGAATTAAAAAATGGATGGGATGGAGCTTTAGTTGCACCTCAAATCAGACATAAAATAGATGAGTTTAAAGAAATAGGAGAAGCTAATAGCACTCCAGTTCAGGTTATAGAAACAAAAGGTTATAGCCCATTAGGTGGAAAATTCCTATTAGCTCAAGTTAAAGAGATGTTAAAGTAAAAATTAGAAATTTAAAAAAATGGGGAGTGAAAAAATGGATAAGTTTTATGCAATTATAGAAAATGTATTTATGAAGCCAATGACAAAATTAGCTGAACAAAGACATTTAAAAGCAGTAAGAGATGGAATGGTTTCAACAATTCCTTTAACAATAGTGGGAAGTTTCTTTTTAATAATTGCGTTTCCACCAGTTCCAGCAGCGTGGAAAGAGAGTATGTCAATGTTTTTATGGATCAGTAAGAATATCGGAAATATCTTAATTCCTTTTAGAATTACTATGGGGTTAGTTGCAATTTACTCAACTTATAATATCGGTTATAGTCTATCAAAGAGCTATAAACTAGATGGGGTTTCTGGAGGAACACTTTCACTGTTAGCATACTTTATGACTATACTTCCATCTGTTGCTGTATCAGGTAGCGGAGAAAACCTAGGTTTTGTACTTCCAATGGCTAAACTAGGTGGAGCGGGACTTTTCGTTGGAATTGTAATGGCTATATTTGCAGTTGAAGTTTTAAGATTCTTTAAAACAAAAGGAATAACTATTCATATGCCAGAAGGTGTACCTGATTCGGTTGCTAGATCTTTTGAGGCTCTTTTCCCAACAGTTGGAGTTGTATTTTTCACTTGGATAGTGTTTATTATGCTTGGGTTTGATATTCATAATTTATTTAATAGTATTTTCAATCCTCTAAAGGGAATTGTTGATACTCCAGTTGGTGCAGTTATTATGGTTATGCTTATAACAATGCTTTGGACAGCAGGTATTCACGGGGTTTCTGTTATTGGAGCTATGGCAAGACCAATCTGGTTAGAGATGTTAACGGCAAATGCAGAAGCATTACAAAATGGAGATAAAGTTTTACCTTATATAACTCCTGAACCTTTCTTCCAATGGTTTATCTGGGTTGGAGGATCTGGAGGAACACTAGGATTAGTATTCTTCTTACTGTTTGCGAGATCAAAATATTTAAAAGATTTAGGAAAAGCTACAATATTGCCAGCTATTTTTAATATAAACGAACCAATTATTTTCGGACTACCAATAATGTTAAACCCGTTCTTTACAATCCCTTTTGTACTAGGACCAGTTTTAGCAACGATAGTTTCATACTTAGTTATGTCATTAAATTTAGTTTCAAGACCAGCTATTTTAGCACCTTGGACTTTCCCAGCACCAATCGGGGCTTACCTAGCAACAGGTGGAGATTTAAGAGCTGTTGCTCTTTGTATATTTAATATTGTATTGATGGGAGCTGTATATTACCCATTCATGAAAGCTTATGATATGAAAATGGCAGCACAAGAAATAGAAGAAGTAGAAGGAGTGGAAGCGTAAAATGGTAGAGATGACAGAGGAGTTAGAAGAGATAATATTCACAATTGTAGGACAAGCAGGAGAGTGTAGAGGTTTAGCTTATGAAGCTCTTGGTGCAGCAGAGTCAGGAAACTTTGAAGAGGCAGCAGCAAAATTAAAAGAAGCAGAAAGTGCAATTCATAAAGCACACTATGTTCAAACAGATTTAATTCAAAAAGAAGCAGCGGGAGAGCCAACACCAATATCTATGGTTTTTGTTCACGCTCAAGACCATTTAATGACAGCTATATCTGAAAAAGAGTTAATCAAAAAGTTAGTTAAAATGAACGAAGTTATGTTCAAAATGAATGAAAGATTAGAAAAATTAGAGAATAAATAGGAGAGTATTATGAGAGAGTTAGGAATTTCAATATACCCAGGACATTCGGATTTACAAAAAGATAAAGAATATATAGCGTTAGCAGCAAAATATGGATTTACTAGAATATTTACTTGTCTGTTGTCAGTTGAGGGAGATAAAGAGCAAATCGTTAGGAATTTTAAAGAAACGATAGCTTATGCTAACTCTCTAGGATTTAAAGTTATAGCAGATGTAAGTCCTAAAATTTTCAACGATTTAAATATATCGTATTCTGATTTAAAATTTTTCAAAGACTTAGATGCATATGGAATTCGTTTAGATGTTGGATATACTGGAAACGAAGAGTCTCTTATGACTTTCAATCCCTACGACTTGAAAATAGAGATCAATATGAGTAACGACACAAGTTATGTGGATACAATAGTAGAATATAAACCAAATAAAGATAACTTATTAGGATGTCATAATTTTTATCCTCATGGTCATACTGGATTGCCAAGAAAACATTTTAGAAAGTGTAATGAAAACTTTATGAAACATGGACTGATTACATCAGCTTTTGTGAATTCTCAAAATGCAAGTTTTGGTCCTTGGCCAGTAGATGAAGGTTTATGTACTCTTGAAGAACATAGATATCTACCTATTGAAGTAGCTGCAAAAGATCTCTTTAAAGAGGGAATCGATACAGTTATAATTTCAAATTGCTACGCGAGTGAAGATGAACTTAGAAAATTAGGAGAGTTGAAAAGAACTGTGCTTGATTTAACTGTTACTCTTTTAGAAGATATTCCTGCAGTAGAAAAAAATATAGTATTAAACTGCCTACATTTCAATAGAGGAGATGTAAATGAAAGTTTAATTAGATCAACTCAATCTAGAGTGAAGTATAAAGGACATCATTTCCCGGTGTTCAATACACCAGATATAAAAAGAGGAGATGTTATTATTGAGAGCTCACTTTATGGTCACTATGCTGGAGAGTTACAAATAGCTAAAAAAGATATGAAAAATACAGGAAAAACAAATGTTGTAGGAAGAGTTAGAGAGGAAGAGCTATATCTTTTAGACAGCATTGAACCTTGGGAAAAATTCATATTAAAAGAGGGGAAATAATATATGTACAAGATAGGTGTTGATGGCGGAGGAACAAAAACAACAGCTACTATATATAATAATGAGATGGAGGTTCTAGGGCACTTTTTAAGTGGCCCTATGAACCTCCAAGTTGTTAGTAGAGAAAATATAGTGGCAATATTTAAAGATATGTTAGATTTTTTTGAAGTTAAAGCTGAAGAAGTAGAAATTGGAGTTGGAGCAGCTGGAGCTGGAAGAAGAGAAGATGTAAAAAAATTAGAAGATATATTAAAAGAGTTAAACTTTAAAAGGTATGTTGTGACTAACGATGCGCATATAGCTCTTTTAGCTAATCATGGAAAAAATGATGGAATGCTGCTAATAAGTGGAACGGGTAGTATAGGTTTTGCTTTAAAGGGAGAAGAACTATATAGAAAAGGTGGTTTAGGACATATATTAGGTGACGAGGGAAGCGGATACTCTATAGGTTTAGATCTACTAAAAGCTATTTTCAAAGCTCTGGATAATAAAGTAGATATAAATGAAAGAGTTTTAAGAGAAATTTTTGAAATTACAGGAGTTCAAAATAAAAATGAACTTTTAAAATGGGTATATTCTAATGAAAAAGGTGAGATAGCAAAACTTGCAACTGTAGTTTTAAGAAATAGCAAAAACGAGATGTGTAAAACTATAATAGATAAAAATATTGAAGCTTTAAAAGAGCTTGTGATAGCTTTAAAAAATGAATCAGAAACTGATAAAATCGGATTTGCTGGTGGAGTTATTGAAAACGACACTCCTATTAGAAGAGGATTGTTAAAAGAGTTGGAAAAATTAGATGTAAAATTTATAGAAAGAATTTCTACAAATGATTACGGGGCGATTTTACTTTTAGATTAATAGAGTTGATTCGGAGGATAAAATGGAAAAAAGATTAAAAATAGCAACAATTGGTGGAGGATCATCATATACACCAGAGATTATTGAGGGGTTTATCAAAAGAGCAGCAGAGTTACCTATAAAAGAGATAGCTCTTGTAGATATAGAAGAGGGAAGAGAAAAGTTAGAGATTGTTGGAAATCTAGCTAGAAGAATGGTGAAAAAGGCTGGTTTAGATTGGAAAATAACTTTGACACTAGATAGAAGAGAGGCTTTAAAAGACGCAGATTTTGTAACAACACAACTGAGAGTAGGACTGCTAGAAGCTCGTATTAGAGATGAAAGAATTCCTCTTTCTTTAGGTATGATGGGGCAAGAAACAAATGGTGTTGGTGGAATGGCAAAGGCTCTTAGAACAATACCGGTTATTTTAGATATATGTAAGGATATAGAGGAGCTGTGCCCAGATGCATGGCTTATAAACTTTACAAATCCGAGCGGAATGGTGACAGAGGCTGTTTTAAATCATACAAAGGTAAAGTGTATAGGCCTTTGTAATGTACCAGTTGGAATGAGAAAAGCTGTTGAAGAGGTTTTAGAAAGTGATGATTTTATATTCCATGCAGTTGGATTAAATCACTATGTTTGGGGAAAACATGTTTACTTTAAAGGTAAAGATGTGATGAAAGAGATATTACCAAAACTTTTACTCTCTGAAAAGTTCAATCCTAAAAATATAGATGCAACTCCTTGGGTAGAAGAGCAGATAAAAGAGGTTGGGATGATGCCATGCCCTTATCATAAATACTACTATTTAAAAGGTGATATGTTAAAAAAACAGTTGAAAGATTATGAAAACCATAAAACTCGTGCTGAGTTTGTAAAAGAGGTAGAGGATAAACTATTTGAAATATATAAAGATGAAAATCTAAATGAAAAACCAAAAGAGTTAGAAAACAGAGGTGGAGCTTATTATTCAGAAGCTGCTTGCGAATTGATTTCATCTATTTACAACAACAAGAAAAGTTTAATGGTGGTAAATGTACATAATAATGGTATAATAAAGTCGATATCTGATGATAGCGTTATCGAGACAACAGCATATATTACAAGCAGTGGGGCGATACCATTGGGAAGCACTCAACTTTCACTGTCTGCGAGTACAGAAGTAGCTCTGCTAAAGACGTTTGAAAAGCTAGTGATAGAAGCAGCTATGAATTGTGACTATGGAAAAGCTCTAGCAGCTTTAACAATAAATCCATTAGTAAATAGTGCAAGCTTAGCTAAAAAAGCTCTAGATCTTGTTATTGAGCAGAATAAAAAATACTTAAAAGGTTGGTAGAATGTTTTTTTTAAAAGTTGAAGGAATAGAAGATGAGTTGACAAAGAGCGAAAAAAAATTAGTTCAATATATAAAAGAGAATTTAGTATTGGTAAAAAAATATAATGTGATGGATTTAGCTGAAAAATCAGGAGTAAGTGCCCCGTCAATTATAAGATTAGCAAAAAAATTGGGATATACAGGTTTTTTAGATATGAAAATCGATTTAAATAAAAATCGATCTTTTTCTGATGAAGACAATACTTTTTTTGAGAAATTGATGAGTGCTGCAAAAGATAATATATACTCTTTGCCGCCGACAGTAACATTTGAAAATATCTTAATAATTGCAAAATATCTAAAAAATAGCAATAAAATTCTTCTTCTTTTAGAGGATGATTTTTTGAATCTAGAGAGATATCTTTACCAAAAGTTGTTGCTGTGTGGTAAGAATGTTATTAAATCTTTAAATGTTGAAAGTAATTTAAAAATTTTAGAAAGTTTCGAAAAAGATGATGTTATTTTGATTCTCGCTAAAAACTTATCTAGCCAAAATTTAGAAATTTTAGAAAAGTTTAAATTGAAGGGCTTGAACTATATATTTATAGGTGAAAACTTAAAGGCAGAAAGCAGAAATATTCTAGATATAGATTTAGATTTGAGTGTAGAGGTTTCAGAAAAATTATCTATGTATATATTTCTTTTAGAAGGAATATTAAAGTTTGTATAAAAAGAATACGGTTACATTTTGACCTAAATTAGCTTTAAAAATTAATATTTTTACAAATTGACAATAATTCGTTAAAATAGTATAATTATGTTACATTAAATTTAGATACTATTACCCCTTACATTTTTATAATGTATTGATCTGAAAGTATCTCTTACCAAATAAAGGGGAAGAGATATTTTAGAAAACCACTTTATTTTGGTAAAGTGGTTTTTTTATTTCAATATTTTAGGAGGGATTATATGAATTTAGTTTGGAAAAAGTCTGACTTTGATGCAACTATGGGTGTATTTTTTGATGGATTCACAAAAGTTGTAATTGCAGTTGGAGTATTGCTATCACTATTGCCAAAAGAGATTATCTTTGGTAAAGTTATGAGTGGGTTAGGAGTTTCAGTTTTAGGTCTTCATATTTACTATTGGTATTTGGGTGAAAAAATGAAAAAGAGTACAGGAGACAATAGTTATGTTGCTATTCCAGGAGGAGTTTCAGCTTATCGTTTCTTTATCTATCTTTTTGCTATTTTCTTTGTGGTATTAGGAAATGATACTCCAGAGACAGCTTTAAAAGTAACAGTAATGGCCAACTTTTTAGGTTCAATAGTATTTATTCTTGGAGCTTGGATAGTACCTTTCTTAATGAAAATACTTCCAGGAGAATCTATTTTCGGAGCTTTAGCAGGAGCGGCTTTAGCATTTTTAGGAATAAATGTTATAAATGGTTCTGTAGTTACTATGCCTCTTATCGGTATAGTGTCATCGTTTATAATATTTATAATATATCTTGGAAATATCAAAACAAAACTTCCAGCAGTACTAATAGCTATAGTTTTTGGAACAGTTTTAGGATGGGCTGGAGTATTTTTAGGATTTACACCAGAGAAAGTTCTTTCAATAGCAGTTTTAAAGGATTCATTTAATACAATTGGATTCTATTTGCCAAAGCTGAGTTTTGACTTCTTAAATATAGAGATCTTAAGAAAAACAATGCCATTTTTACCAGTTATAATAGCTTTCGGTATTGGTGATGTTGTAAATGTAATTCTTGGTCTTGGTCAAGCAAAGGCTGTAGGGCATAACTACAATGAAAAAACAGTTATAATAAATACTGGAATTTTCTCTTTACTATCAGCGTTTTTAGGAAATCCGTTTCCATTTACAATCTTCTTTGGGTATAATACATGGAAAGAGATCGACGCAGGAACAGGGTATTCTTTAGCAACAGGATTTATATACTTAGTTTTAGGATTAACAGGTTCGTTTGCAGTTATCAGTAGCTTAATTCCAATAGCTTCTGTAGGAGGAATCCTTGTATTTATAGCTTTAGTTTCGATAGCTCAAACATTTGCGAGCAGCGATACAAAGTATTATTCAGCTCTTTCGATGGCACTAATTATTCCTGTATTTGAGGTTATATCAAATATGATGGGTAAATCGGTGATGGATTTAGCACCAAACTTATTACCACTAGCACAGGGATCGACAATAACAGCGATTCTTTGGACAGCTGGTTTAGTATTTATAATAGATAACAACTGGAAAAATGCTGGCTTAACATTCTTAGCAGCGGCTGCTTCAAGCTTTATTGGATTGATTCATGCTGGTGATATTATGCTGTTTGCAAATATTCAATACACAGTTATTTATCTAATTATAGCTGCTATATTATTTGTATTAAACTTTGGATATAAAGGAGAGGTGAAGTAAAGTGTTAATAAAAAAAGAGTTCGATAAAAATATAATGAAATTAACTAATATATATTCAAACCAAAAATTAGATGGGTTTAAAACTGTTGGAATAAACAGTCCAAAAGTAAAAGAGGTTTACGGAACAGAACTTAATTTCCCAGAAGTTCCAGAAAATAGACCATATATATTTGGTTCTTTTGTAACAACTGTCGATGGGAAATTAGCTTATGAGGATTATCCTGGAGCTTTTGAGGTTGCTGGAAGAAACAGTTTCGCTGGAGCTGGAGGGTTAACAGACTTTTGGTGGCTACAAGTTTTAAGAGGAGCTTCTGATGCACTCGTTTTAGGAGCAAAGTCAATTACGATTGAAGAGGAATATACAGGTCATTGTTGGGATCAGGATTTAGAAGATTATAGAATAGAAAGAAATGAAAGAAAAATTCCTATCAATATAGTTGTGTCAACAGATGCAAAAGATATTCCTTTAAACCATATGATATTTACTAGAGAAGATATACCATCGGTTATCTCTGCTGCTCCATCAGCTTTTGAGTATTTAAAAGAATCTATGAAAGATATAACAATACTAGGTCCTTTAAAAGATGAGAAAGCAGTATCAGAAGAAGAGGTTAAAGAGATATTTAGAAATATAGATAACGGGAAAACAATAGCTGTTTTAACAGGAGTGGGAAATACTCCAAATATAGTGGCACTAATGAAAGTTTTAAGAGTTGCTGGAATAGAAAAGCTGCTAATAGAGTCGCCAACTTATGCTCACCTATTGATTAAAGAGGAGATATTTGATGAAGGGTTCTTCAATATGTCATGTGTATATATCGGAGGAAATGCTGTTTCTTTAGGAAAGTTTGACAAAGCTTTTGGAGCTACATACCACCCACACACAGAGATACTTTCAATAGGAATGCACTCTCCACATATGTTATTCTTCCGTCATAAATTTGCTTATGGAATAGAGACAAAGTAAAAAAAGTCACCGAAAGGTGACTTTTTTAGTCTATCAAGGTTTCTTTTAAAATGATACTTTCTTTAATTTTTATGTCTTGATAATCAGTTTTATTAAAAAAGATAGCGTTATATATAGCTTCGCAAGATTTAAAACCAAGATTAAATGGATTTTGGTATATAACAGAATCTATTGAATCGTTTAGTAGATAATCTTTAATATTTTCATTCATATCATTTGAGATAATTTTAAAATCATATTTTTTTAAATCTTTATTTAGAATATATTCAGCTACGTATTCTGCTCTATAAATAGGAAATATTCCAGAAATACCCTCATTTAAATATTTATCTAAAAACTTGAAAAAATCAGCTTTTTCCAAAGAAGCCAACTTTTCAGGAGATTCCACAACAATGTTTTTATAATTTTTAAGACAAGTCAAAAATCCATCTAAACGAGTACTTCCTAACTTATATCCTTCGTTGAAATCAAGAAGGAGAATTTTTCCTTTTTTTCCTATAAATTTTGCTAGCAGCTCTGCAGCAACTCGGCCTAACTTTTCATAGTCTGGAGCTATATGGAAAAGTGCGGTCTCTTCACTATCAACCATATCAAAAGTACCAGCAAAAATATTCTTTGATTTACAAGAAGTTATCAAATGTTTTGTAGTTTCATCGTGGATATTAGAGAAAAGAACTCCTTTTAGATTTTTAGAGTTTAAAACCTTTTCAATTTGAGATTTTTGCAAAGCGATTCTATTTTCTAAATTGAAATCAGCTTCAATTATATTTATATTAACCTGAAATTTTTTGTTATTAGTATTTTTTTCAAAGTTTTTAAAACCTTTTATAACCTCCTCTGTATAGTTTTGCACCAGAGAATTAAAAATAAAAACTTCAACGATTGCTGGATTTTTTAAAGCCAAAAATTTAGCACTGCTATCTTCTGTATATCCCATCTCAGCAGCTTTATCCAAAATCATTTTTTTTGTGCTAGCTGTTATTTTTCCATTGTTAAAAGCTCTCGAAACAGTCGCGTTAGAGATGTTTAATGCCTTTGCAATATCTCTTTGTGTTACCATAAATCCTCCCTAATTACTTTTAGTTAAATCTATTATATCATCATTCTAAAATAAAGATAAAATCAAAAAATAACCAAAATAGATTAAAAAATAATCAACATATGAATTTGAAAAATAAAAAAAACCTATTATACTAGTATTGTAAAAACAGATGTAAGCGGTTACACAAAAATGAAAGTTGGAGAGAGATATGGAAAATAGATTGAAATTATGGGTGAAGAGAGATTTTGATGCAACCTTGGGGGTTTTCTTTGATGGATTTTCAAAGGTTATTGTTGCGATTGGAATATTGATGGGAACAATGAATTTTAATAAAGAGTTTATAAAAACTACTCTTTTCCCAGGGATTGGAGCTACGGTTTTTCTATTTAATCTATACTTTTGGTATGAAGGAAGAAGACTGCAAAAGAGTGATCTGACTAAAAAAATAACAGCTCTTCCATCAGGTATAATCGTTACAAAAATGTTCCTTTGGATATATGGAGTTATGCTTCCGGTTTATCTTAAAACAAAAGATCCAATTATAACTTGGAAGGTAGCCGTTGCTGCAAACATTCTTTCGGGAGCTGTTTTCTTAGTTCTTGGACCTTTTGGGAAAAAGATAGAAAATATAGTACCTAAGGTTTCAATGTTTGGAACTTTAGCGGGAATCTCAATTGTATTTTTAGGACTTCCTATTGTTGTAAAAGTTTTAGGATATGGTGGAGTTGGATTAGCTGTACTTTTAATTTTTCTTTATCTGTATTTTGGAAACTATAGAGGGAAAATTCCTCAAAGTTGCATTTTGATTTTGACAGGAACAGCTTTAGCTTGGATAGCTGGAATTATGAAAGTAGATAATCTTATTTTAGGAGTTAAAGATTTAGGATTGTTTTTACCAAAGTTACATCTAGATATTTTTTCAGAGATTAAAACTGAGATTATATCTGTACTACCACAGATAGTAGCGTTTTCAATAATGGATATATTTACGACTCTAATGGGTATTGAACAAGCAAAAGAGGTGGATAATCACTTCAATACAAACAAAACTCTTCTTGCAAGTGGAGGCTTAAATATACTGGGGGGGCTTTTAGGGAATCCGTTTTCTTGTGGAATATATTGGGGGCACAGCTCTTGGAACTGCATAGGCGCAAGAACCGGATATTCTTTAGGAGTTGGAGTTATATATCTTTTGGTTTCAACATTTTACCTAGGTGGAGTAATTATGGGGATTATTCCAATACTAGCAGTTATACCGTTTTTACTTTTCATATCTTTAAAGTCTGTTGAACAGTCTTTCCAAGTTATAGAGAGTAAGTACTACCCAGCTATGGCTGTGGCTATAATAGTTGGAGTAAATGATATGCTTGTTTCAAAGATGGGTGAAAGTTTAAAAGTTTTACCAGATTATATGGGACACTTCACTCTAAGTAAAGGCAGCATATTTTTAAGTTTGATATATTCAAGTGTTACATATTATATAATCAGAAATGAATATAAAAAGGTAGGTGGGGCTTTACTCTTTGGAGCAGCTTTATGCTCAATTGGTTTGATTCACAGCGAGAGTTTAGGGATTTTACCTAACAAATCATTTTTCTTTGGTTATTTAATTTCAGGAATAATATTTTATATAAAGGAGGCTTTTAATGCTAGGAATTAAAGGTAGAGGACCTTGGTGGAGTAAGGGAGATGGAGATGCACTAATCGGTGTTTTCGCAGATGGATTCTCAAAAGTAATAGCTGCAACTGCTATTATGACTTACACAATAAAGGTTCCAGGGGAGATTATTTACAAAAATATACTGCCATCTATTGGACTTACAATATTTGGACTAAATTTACTATTCACTCTTTATGCTAGATATTTAAATTATAAAGAGGGAAGAGACGATAATGTAGCACTGCCAACAGGGCTTCATGCTACAAGAGTTTTCACTTGGTTATTTGCTATAATGTTACCTGTTTATATTGGGACAGGAGATGGAGTTTTAGCTTGGAAGGTTGGAGTTGTAGCCAACTTAATATCATCAGTTATATTCATAATAACTGGATATGCTTCTGATTGGTTACAAAAGACAATTCCAGCACCAGCTTTATTTGGAACTTTAGCAGGAGGAGCAGTTGCATTTTTAGGAGTTAATATTTTGAGTAAGATGTTTAATACACCTATCGTTGCTTTTGTGGCCCTGTTTGCATTACTTATTCCATATATGGCTAAAATTGAAACAAAGATTCCAGGGCCGGTTATCTCTATAATTTTAGGAACAGTAGCGGCATGGATTATGGGAGTAAAAAATGTAGATGGATTAAAAGCTAGTATGGCAAATGCTACTTTCCAACTACCGAAGTTAACGCTAGAAGTATTCTCTTTTGACTATGGGGCGTTGACACCATATTTAGCAATTGTACTTATATTTACAATCCACGGAGCGATCAATTCGCTTATGGGGATAAAGCAAGCTCACAGCGTAAACGACAACATCGATGCTAAAAATAGTATCCTTGTTATAGGTTTAGTTAATATAATCAGTTGTCTTTTTGGAAACCCATTCCCTCTTGGAGTTTTCTGGGGACACAATACTTGGAAAGAGTTAAAAGCAGGTTCGGGATACTCTTTAGCAGTTGGAGCAATCTACGCTATACTTTGTTTCTCGGGATTAGTTGCAATAGTAAACGGTTTAGTGCCAGCAGAAGCTACACTTCCTATGTTGCTATTTATAGCTCTTTCAAGTACAACCCAAGTATTTAATGTAACAGATGTAAAATACTATGGAGTTTTAACGCTAACAATAATACTTTCTCTGATGGAGATTATGTTGAGTAAGGTTATGGGTGCTGTAAAAGCAGCAGCCAAAATATTGGGTGGACCAATTCCGACACTAGAAGCATTAGAAAAAGGTGGAGTAGATTCTTTTGGTTACTTCTACTTGGGAAATGGAGCTTTATTCATCAGTATAATCTGGGCTAGTATTGTTATATATATAATAGATAAAGATTGGAAAAAAGCAACTATTGCCTCTTTAGCAGGAGCATTATTCACATTCTTTGGAATGATTCACAGTGCAAATCCTGGGGTTATGGTAAATATGCCACTTGTAATCGCTTATCTAGTTTTAGGAATTATTATGACTATGTTTAAAATTAAGGGAGGATCACATGAGTAATTTAGTAAAATTTCCATTTCCAGTGGAAGATGTAAAAGTATCAACGATGTTTCAAAATGAGGAAGAGTTAAAAGGTTATACATATAACACAATTCACTGTGATAAGATACAAGAGGCTTACGGACATCAAGTTAATTTCCCAGCAATTCCAGAGGATAGACCTTACTTATACGCAATGTATGTAATGTCATTAGATGGAAAAATATGTTACGGAGATTCAGTTCACGGACCGTATATCGCAGCAGCAAATATGTTAGATAGAAGAGGTGGAGACGCTGATTTCTGGATGCTGAGTTTAACAAGAGCTCTTGCTGATGGAGTTTTAAAAGGTGCAAATACAATAATGAGAGAGCCAGAGCATACAGCTCATGTGTTCGATCAAAAGCTAGTTGACGCTAGAGTTGAAAAGGGATTACCAGCAGTTCCAACTCACGTTGTAGTAAGTTTAAATGGGCAAGATATTCCGTTCAACCATAGAATCTTCAACGAAGATGAGGTTCCAGTAATTTTAATAACTTCTCCAGAGGGAGCAGAGTATATTAAAAACAACGGTGGAGATAAAAATAAATATGTATTCTTCAACGATATATCAGAAGTAAAAGCAGATTCATTTAAAGCAGATGAGGTTCCAGTAGTATTTGCTGGAGAGGGTCTGAAAATGGATAATAAAAAAATAATGGCAATGTTAAGAAAAGGTGGAATGAGAACTCTTACAATCGAGTCTCCAGTTTACACTCACGTGCTATTAATGGAAGAGATGTTAGATGAGATGTGGATAAACTATTCAATGGTTTATTCTGGAGGAGCGGGAAGAAGCTTAGGGGAAAATATGCCTGGGTTTACACCAACTCATCATCCACATGCAAAGATTCTTACTCTTCAAACAACTTCACCATCATTCTTATACATCAGATATAAGATGTTCCATGGATTAGAAGCACCAGTTATCGCAATGAAGTAGATATAAAAAAGCCGGAAGTTATTTCCGGCTTTTGTTTTAGTTAATATAGTTTTAGAGATAAAGTCGAGATAAAAGCTCCAACATATGAAACGTTGAAAGCTAGATAGTCAGTTATATCGTAACCGATTCCAACATTAGCTCCGATGATGTAATCTCCACCGACATTTGTGTTAAACTTAGATTTTTTTATAACTTCACCAGTTTCATTGTCGTAGATATAGTTTTCTTTCTCATATCCCTTTACAACTCCAACTCCAATTGTGAAATAGAAATCATTCAATCTCTCAAATGGTCTTAGGTATTTTCCTGCTGCTAAAACGTATGAATCGTTATCAAAACTGTTTTTGAATGCTCCAAAGCTAATCCCAAAATCTTCGATTGGTCTATACTCAAATCCAATTAGATTCGTGTTGTTGTTGTAGATGTCGTTATCGTTTGTATGTGTAGTGTAGATACTTCCAATCAGTCTTAGTTCAGGCTTGAAAACTTTTTCATTTGATGAAAGCTCTACAATAGTAGCGTCATTAGTAGTAACAGTTTCTTCGATAGCCACTTCACTCTTAAGTTCTAAAGGTGCTGATACAATGATCTCCTTAGCAAAAGTAAGGTTTCCTAAAACAAAAAGTGTTGTTAATAATTTTGTATAAAATTTAATTTTAATCCCTCCAGGTACAAATAAATTGTTATTTTTTTCACACGTCAAACGTGCACTATATTATACATGATTATCTAAGAATCGTCTATAACATTGAAACAGAAATAGTAAAATTGTAAATTCTTCTAGAACATCTTCATATACTCTTAACATAGAAAATATATGAATCAAGAGAAGAGTTGGAATTGCTAACTCATTTTATGATATGTATGAATATGTAAAAAAAGCCCGACCTATTTTTTAAAATAGGGGGGCTTCTTTTACATCTATAGGTTTATTTATATAATAGCCTTGAGCATACTCAACGCCTTGCTCTTTTAAAAATTGAAGTTGCTCAAAGGTTTCAACTCCCTCGGCGACAATTTTTAAATTTAACTCTTTTATTAAAGAGATGAGATTTTTATAAACTATAATACCTCGATCTTTGTTAAACTCGATAGAGTCTAGTAAGGATTTATCAAACTTAACAATATTTAGAGGTAGAAGTGGAATTACCCCAGCTGTAGAGTGACCAGCTGTGAAATCATCTAGAGATATATTGAATCCAAGTTCGCTAAGAGCTCCCATCTTTCCAATCAAATCTTGTATGTCGGTTATAAAAACAGACTCAGTAATTTCAACTTCAAAGTGTTTTCCAGATAGTTTATATTTATCTAGAAGATTTTTTAAAACAGATATTAAGTCATCTCTTTTAAAAGTTACAACAGATATATTAAATGAAACTCTAAAGTCCTCTGGAAGGTTTTCTTTGTCTAGCTCTTCTCTCACAAAACACATAGACTTTTCAGCAACAGTATAGTCGATTTTATGAACAAAATTAAATTTTTCAGCTATCGGTATAAACTCAAAGGGTGGAATAATTCCAAAAGTTTTTGAGCTATAACGAGCTAAGGCTTCAGCTCCAATAATTTTATCAGTTGCTAAACATATTTTAGGTTGGAACACAGGATATATATTCTCGATACTCTCTTTTAAAACATTTAGAATCTGCTCTTCTCTCTCTTTTTCGGCTATAAATTTTTCATCTGCTAGTTTGAATCTAAAGTCCTTTTTATTTTTAGCTGTGAACATAGCTAAATCTGCAAATTTGAATGTCTCTGTCACAGTTAAGGAGTCTTTTTTCTGGCAGAATCCAACAGAGAAAGAGACACCATATCTTTCCATGGCAGGACAGAATACAGAGTATTGTTGAAGTTTATCCACTATGTTTTGAATATCATCATCTATAAATCCATAGAACTCATCCCCTGAGATTCTAAAAATTTTAGAGTCAGCGAACATATGTTTTAAAAAGTTGGAAAACTCAACAATAATAGAGTCACCAAACTCATGTCCTAAAGAATCATTTACTTTTTTAAAGTTATTTAGATCGATGGCAAAGGCAAAGCCTTTAAAATTACTATCTATATTAGAGCAAAAACTATTGAAGACAAATCTATTGGCTAAACCAGTAAGAGGGTCTTTTAAAAGTTCCTCTTTATGAAGTTTATCTAGATAAAGTCTGACAGCAGTAAATATTGAGCCTAATATTAAAAGAATAGTGAAAAGGTAGAATGTAGTTTTTACCTTTTGAGTGATATTCATAAGAATTTTATCCTCGGTCTCTTTTTCAAGCATAGACATCTTTATGATATCCTCTTTATTAGTCAAGTGAAGCATAGCTTTATTGAAAATATTTCTTAGTAGAACGTTATTTTTATTGAAAGCTATATTTACAGGAACATTTTCAAAGAATGAGACATTGTATATTTTAGGATCAAAATATGCGGTGCTTACTGTTAGAATATTATCTACCTCTCTAGAGTTTAAAGCCTTTAAAAGAGAGGTGAAATCCTCAAAGGCAGTTATATTATTAGCTATATCATATCTTAGGGCAATCTGTTCCTCAACACTGTTATTTAAAACTCCAATTGATCTATGGGCGTCTGTAGATGTTTTCAGATTTACAACATAGATAGGGATTTCATAGATTTTATTGGAGAAAAGGAAGTCACGGCTTCTTTCACGGGTATGAGATAGAGCTATCATATCAAAATGATTGGCGTTTAAACCATCTGTAGATTTTATAGAACCAGGCGTTTCATCGATAATCTCTATATTCAATAGCTCTCCAATAAATTTAAGAGTTGTGGGAAAAACACCTTTATATTTACCATCAGTTTCAGAGATGTAGGACATAAGTGTATTATACTCGCTATCATAGACAACTCTTAGACTATGCAGTCCAACAATATATTCAGCTTCCTCTATGGTAAGTGAGTTATAGAAGTTTTCAAGGGCTAACTTTTTATTTATATTTTTCTTAGCTGTTAAAAACTTATTACGATAACGTTCATTTAGCGCTTGATTAAGAGTTTGGATAAGTTGTGAGTGTTCTTCAGAAACTCCGATAGCTATCCCCCCAGAGTTACTGATTTTAACTCCAAAGATTGCTTCGTATAAAACAGGTGTTGGAGTTATAATCAATTTATCTTTATACTCATTTAGGTCTTCTACTTCAACTATATTTGCCGAAATACCGTTGTTATCAAGAATGGCTTGGGCATATTTTTTATATGGGTGTCCCTTTGTGACATATAGCTCTTTTCCTCGTAACTCCTCTAGGGTGTATAGTTGCACAGAGGTTGAAGCTATAAAAAGTGTTTCGTTGAATATAGTGTTTGTAAATTCTAAAAATCGATTTGAATAGCTCTCACGATTGATAAGAGTTATAATATCAGTTTTTCCCTCTATAAGTTGCATTCTAAGATTGTAGTATGAATCCTCATTAAAGTTTACATTCAGCTGTAAATAGTTTTTAAATAGGTCTTTGATTATGTTGTTTAAAGAGGATTGATCCTTGGAATCAATGTTGTAGAACTCCTTATTTAGAAGGCCAACTGTAATCTCTTTTTTTCTTAAGTTTTTTAAATATGCATCCTCCTCTAAGGTTTTAGGGATGTAGACATCGCTAAAAGCAAATGTACTTAGAAGTAGTAATAGCAGATATATTTGTTTTTTCATGGGCACCTCTATTAGTTATATAGTACTATATATATTCAAGAAGTATAGCATGTTTAATAAAAATAGTGAAGATGGAAACAGGGATGGTAAAAAAATAGTGATTTATGTTATAATAATAGAAAATAAAGACTGAAACTAAGTGAGTAAAAGTGAGGAATATTTTATGATTAGAAAAGTTAATCGTGTGATGCAGGATTTTTTTAGGCCTATCAGATTGGGCATTGGAAAGCTGATTTGGGATAGAAAACAAAGCAGAGCTCTAGAGCTTATTAAGGATGATATTGTTGATATGAATAGGGTTAAATCTATTCTTTTTTTACGTTATGACGGAAAAATCGGGGATATGGTTATAAACACTTTGTTATTTAGAGAGGTGAAGAAAAACTATCCGAATGTAAAGGTAGGGGTTGTAGCTAGAGGCGCAGCAAAGGATATTATAAAGTTCAATCCATATGTAGATGAGATCTATGACTATGAAAAGGGAAAAGAGAGTTCTTTAGCAGAGAGAGTAAGAAAAGCAGAGTATGATGTAGTAATAGATTTTTCTGAGATGCTACGTGTAAATCAGATGAAACTCATAAATCTATGTGGCGGTAAGGTAAACATAGGTTTGGATAAATCGGATTGGAAGCTTTTTGATTTGAGTTATAAAAAAAGTTATGATAGGCATATAACGGATATGTATGGGAATATACTGCAGTTATTGGGTGTGAAAGAGCCTGATTTGAGCTATGAAATCTATGTGGATGAGGCTATAAAAAAACGTGTTGATGATATAGTTGAAGGGATAAAAGAGGATATAGTTATACTAAATCCATATGCAGCTAGTAAGCATAGAAGTTTTAACAGAGATAGGATTTTAGAGATAGGGCGTAGGATTTTAAGGGATGAGAAAAGAGCGGTTGTGTTTATAGGTGAGCCTAGTAAAAAGGTTGAGATAGAGGGTATTATATCAGAGCTAGGTTCAGATAGGGTTTTCTATCCAGAGTTAAAGGGGATTCTAGAGGTAGCAGAGCTTATATCTCATGCAAAGTATATAATAACACCTGATACTTCGATTGTGCATATAGGTGTGGCTAAAAATATACCGATGACAGCTGTGTATAGGTTAGATACAGGGGATAATAACTCGATTGTATGGGGACCAAGTTCAAAGTC
>JBOFCM010000199.1:0-3890 GCA_051646055.1 Fusobacteriaceae bacterium | reverse complement strand
CTCAATTTGATATTAACATGATCCCTAAGAACTGGGACATGGATAAGTTCATGTACTTTGTAGAGGGTACAGGTATTGCTTGGGTAGATTACAATAAGGAAGGGATTCAACTTTCCCCACAGCACCAATCGGTGCTAGACATGTCTATTAAAACAATCTCCCAATATCTAACTCTTCTAGAATCTATCATGATTGAGTGGGAGAAAGTTAGTGGGGTGACTAGACAGAGACAGGGCCAAATGGGTACCTATGAAGGAAAAGCTACATCTCAGCAGAGCATTGTTCAATCTTCGCACATTACTGAGGATATCTTCAGAAAATTCTCCCACTTCGAACAAAGAGAACTCCAAGGTCTTTTGGACTACTCAAAGGAAGCTTGGATTAACGGAAAGAAGGCAATGTACGTAATGCCTGACGGATCTATGAGTCAAATGGATATTGAACCTATTACTCATATGGAGTCAGAGTATGGAATATTTGTATCTGATGCAGGTAAAGATATTGAGAAGAAACGTCAAATTGAAGGTCTGGCTCAGTCTATGATTCAGAACGGTCTATCAGCTTCTGCAGTAGTTAGCATCTTTGAAAGTGAGAACTTCTCACAAATTAAAGATAAGATTGTACAAGCTGAAAAGGCTGCTCAAGAGTTGCAACAAGCTCAGCAACAAGCTGAGATGGAAAGTAAGCAACAAGAGATGCAGATGAAGCAACAGGAGATGGATAGAAATGCACTTGAAAGAGAGAAAGACCGTCAGCTTGAAATAGAAAAAGCTCTTATCGGGGCTGAAGCTTCTGAGAAAGGAACTAATGCTAATCTTGAAAAAATGATGCAGGACTTCCAAACTAAACAACAGGAGTTAGCACTAAAGCAAAGAGAGTTGGATATAAAGGCTGGACAAAATACTAATCAATGAGCTATATAGAAAAGATGAAAGGGACTAAGAAAGGTCCTAGTATCCCAGAATTAGTAGTAGAGCTTATGGAGGCTTCTACTAAGTTACATATTTTACACTTAAGAGTTACTGGGAATGGATCTTATGCAGCACATAAAACTTTAAATGAGCTCTATGATGCCCTCCCTGGTCATGCAGATACAATTGCTGAAGGATATCAGGGTGCTACAGGTAAGCTATTAACTTACCCTGATGTCAAAGTAAAGTCAATTAATACTGTATCAGAAGCTATTAGTTATCTTCAGGATTTACATGGTAAGATAACTAACACTCAACAATCCTGTGAATTCTCAGAGATAGTTAATGATATGGATAACATTAAAAGTACCATTAACTCTGCAGTATATAAACTTAAGTTCCTATCTTAATGGATAACGCAACTAGAAGAGAACTACTAAATAAAGCTAAGTCTGTAGGGTACACAGGAAATATCCTTGATGTATTCAGTGCACATGAGCAAGGTAGAGATCTTATAGGGGAGTTTATGCAAAGTCAACAGCCTCAGGTGGCTATAACTCCTGAAGAACAGCAGCAGGGATTACGTCCTGCACATGCAGCAGGGAATACTAATCAAAGTATGGTCTTCCCTAATGTTCAACCTAATCAATCATTTAATACAGTAGGGATGAAAGCCCCTATTGATATAAATAAGATAGATAACCAAGGTAACTTAGTAGAGTCATATAAGTCTGTACCTCCTGGGATACAGAATCTCCCAACTGGTCCGTATGCAGGAACAGTGATAGAGTCCCCTGCTAAGTCTTATGCTAGTGGAGGTCCTAATATTGGGGGAATTCCAATGCCTACACTTCCTCAAGAAGAACCTGCCCAAGAACCTACTCCAGAACCACCTCAGGAGCCAATGCAACCTCCTCAGGTTCAACAACATATGGAGACCTCTCCTATGGCAATGGGTAGTCACTTAACCCCATTTATGAGTAAAGGGCAAAGTGGGGAGTTATACTACGACCCAACTTCTAAAATAGAGGCTCCACAACCAGAAGATACTACAGTAAAACAGTACTTTATAGGGGGTTTAAAGAACAGAGTGCGATATAATAAAGCTAAGTATAAAAGATAAATTTATACTTTAAAACCAAATTCATACTAATATATTTGTAATATGGCAACCAAAGAACAGAAATTGAACATTGCAGACATCACCTTCGACGATTTTATAGGTGACGGTTTAACTGCAGCAGAAGAGTCTAACGAGGCTTCTGAAAACCTTGACAAAGAAGAAATACAGGATGAGCTGGAGAATGAGGATGATTCTGATGATGACTCAAATGATAACGATCCTAATGATAGTGATGATGATGAGGATGATGAGGAGTATCAAAGTAGAGAGTCAGAAGATACTGATGAAGATGCAGATCCAGATGCAAAAGGGGATTACTCAATTGCAGAGTCAATTGCAAAAGCCCTTGGCTACGAAGTTGAAAACGAATATGAGGACACTGAAGAAGGCCTTGTTGAGTTTACAAAAGAAATTGCTCAAAACATTGCAGAAGATCAAATCAACGAACTCTTCCAACAGTTCCCACTAGTTCAAAAGCATTTGGACTTTGTGATGGCTGGTGGAGATTCAGAGAAATTCTTCCAAGCTTACAACCCAAACCTTGACTATAGTCAATATGAGATTGACAAAGGTGATTTGAGAACTCAGAAAGCTTTTATCTCAGAGTACTTTAAGACTAAAGGGCATGATGAAGACTTTATTAAAGACATGCTTGAAGACTATGAAGACTCAGGTAAGTTGTACGATAAGGCTACAATTGCTCAGAAGCAACTAGCTAACTTACAAAGAGAAGAAAGAGAGAGCTTGATTGAAGAGCAAAAAAGAACTCAAGCTGAGGCTGCTCAAAAGCAACAAGAGTTTTGGGAGGGAGTAGCTAATGTTATTGATGAGGGTAAAGAATTTGCTGGGATCCGTATCCCTGAGAAAGAAAAAGCAAAATTCTTCGATTATATATCGGCCCCAGTTAATAAGAATGGAGCTACTAAAAGAGATGAGGATTATGCTAATGCTGAACTTGAAGTCAAACTAGCTATTGACTATTTGATGTTCAAAGGCTTTAAGCTTAATGATATTATTAGCACTAAGGCTAAAACTGAAAGTGCTAAAAACCTGAGAGATAGAATTGTTAACCACCAAGAAAAGGTTAAGAACTATGGTAAGGTTGATAAGAAAATGACAAAATTTGATCCAGATAAACTGGACATGAAAAAGCTGTTTGAATAAGACTCAAACAACAATTAACTTTTAAAATTATATAGATCATGGCACTAATGCAAGTACTTAAGACCTACTATAATGATGCACAGATGACTGACACTAACTCGTTGGTTAATGCACTTATGGAACGTCCAGCGGAGCTTTCTCCGATTATTACTCATTTGGCTGGTCGTGAGGAGAAAAAATTCCCGTTGTCTTTCTTGACTGAAGGTGTTGGTAATACTCGCTCAATTGACCGTTATGAGTACGAATACCGTGTTAAAACACACGAAATTAATGTTCGTCCTGTTATTTCAGCTGCACCTGGAGCTGTTTTAGGAGCAGGTGGTTCTGTTTTCACTCTTACTTTTCCTGACAAGTGGTTCATTTTCCCTTACACTCTGGTTTCTCAATCTGGTGTATTGGCTCGTATTATGAATGAACCAGTAGCTGATGGTGCTGGTTGGAAATACACTTTGAAGATTGTATCTCCTGAGACTGCTTCTGTATCTATTGCAGATGCAACTCCAGGTGCACTTTGGGGTATGTTGTATGCTAACGTGGGTATTGACTTCTCACGTGGTAATGCATCTAACTGGACTGCTCCAGGTCTTGTTCGTTCTAAGATTGGTACTGTACGTAAGTCTTACCACTTCTCTGGTAACGCTAAAGATTATGTAGCTCAGTTCGAACTTCCTTTGAAAGAAGGTTCTAAGACT
>JBOFCM010000198.1:0-9195 GCA_051646055.1 Fusobacteriaceae bacterium | reverse complement strand
ACTCGAATCTCTTCTAACCATTCTCCTTGGCTTTCATCCTATGAAATGGGAGAAATCCATAATCTTCCAATCTCCCATGGAGAAGGAAAATTTGTAATCAGTGAGGAATTATTCAGAGAGCTGGAAAAAAACAATCAGATTGCGACTCAATATTGTGATTATTCAGGAAATCTTTCTATGGATAGAGATATAAATCTCAACGGTTCAAGTTATGCTGTAGAGGGAATCACTTCCCCATGCGGACAAATTTTTGGAAAAATGGCTCACAGCGAGCGTTATGAGGATGGGGTATTTAAAAATATCCCAGGAAATAAACTTCAAGATATATTTTCAAACGGAGTTAATTACTTTAAAAAATAGGAGGAAACTATGAAACAGATTTATGAAGGAAAGGCTAAGAAAATTTATACCACTGAAAATCCTAACGAAATAATTATCTTTTATAAGGATGACGCTACGGCTTTTAACAATATAAAAAAAGGAACCATTGAAAATAAAGGTATTTTAAATCACAAAATCACTACAACAATTTATGACTATCTTTCTAAAAATGGTATTCCTACACACCATATAGCTACTTTAGACGAGAGATCTCAACTTTGTAAAAAAGTTGAGATTGTACCTTTAGAAGTTATCGTCAGAAATACTCTAGCCGGGTCTACAGCTAAACTTTTAGGTATAGAAGAAGGATACAAACTTTCAACACCTATTTTTGAAATATGTTATAAAAAAGATGAATTAAAAGATCCTCTTATTAACGATTACCATGCCATAGCACTCGGGCTTGCTACTAGAGATGAATTGAATAAAATATATGAGCTGACTGCTAAAATAAATTTACTTCTAATCGAATTTTTTGAAAATGCAGGAATTAAACTGGTAGATTTTAAAATTGAATTTGGAAGAGATGCAGAAGGAAACATTATTCTTGCTGATGAAATATCTCCAGATTCATGCAGACTTTGGGATGCGGTTACAGAAAAAAAACTTGATAAAGACAGATTCCGTCGTGATTTAGGAGATGTGGAAGATGCCTATATAGAAGTTTTAAATAGAATTTTAGGATAATTAAAAATAGGGGATGAATATGACAAGTGAACTAGATTATTTTTTAACTGGTAAAATAAATGAGGAATGCGGAGTTTTTGGGGTTTTTAATTTAGATGAAGCTTCACGACTTACATATTATGGGCTTCACTCTCTTCAACACCGTGGACAAGAAGGTGTTGGAATTGCAACCAGTACCGGAAGTGAAATCAAAAGATTCAGAGGAGAAGGACTGGTTACTGAGATTTTTAACAATGAAAAACTAGAGACTCTTCCAGGTAATATGGCTATAGGCCATGTTCGATATGCAACTTTCGGTGGTGGAGGGATAGACAATGTTCAACCTCTTCTAATCCGTTCACATACTGGAGATTTTGTTATCGCCCACAATGGAAATATCGTCAATGCAAGAGAAATCCGTATGCAACTAGAAGCTATGGGAAGCGTATTTCAATCTACTTCTGATTCAGAAATAATCGGACATCTAATTCAGAGGGGAGTAGGTTCCCTTCACGAAAGAATTATGAAAGCTCTTCCTAAGCTTGAAGGAGCATTTTCTTTCCTTATAATGGACAAAGATAATCTGTTTATGATTAGAGATAAAAATGGTCTAAGGCCTCTATCTTTGGGGCAGATTGACAATGGCTATGTTGCCAGTTCTGAAAGTTCCGCTTTTGAAATTGTAGGGGCTCAATATGTTAAAAGTTTAAAGCCTGGTGAAGTTTTAAGAATTTCCAAAGATGGATTAGATTCAAATTTCTACACAGAACAAACCCAAGACAAAATGTGTGCTATGGAGTATATCTACTTCTCTAGACCTGACAGCAGTATAAACGGAATAAACGTCCATACTTCTAGAAGAAAATCTGGAGCTGTTCTTTGTGAGGAGTCACCTGTAGAAGCTGATATTGTTATTGGAGTTCCAGATTCCTCTCTTTCAGCTGCCATGGGCTATTCAGATGTTTCGGGTCTTCCATATGAAATGGGACTTGTCAAAAATCGTTATGTAGGAAGAACTTTTATCAAACCTAGCCAATCTCAGAGAGAGCGTGGGGTTAAAATGAAACTTTCTGCTATGGAAGCTGTTGTAAAAGGAAAAAGAGTTGTTCTTGTGGATGATTCCATTGTACGTGGAACAACTTCTAAACATATAATAAAACTTCTAAAAGAAGCAGGAGCAAAAGAGGTCCATATGAGAGTAGCCTCTTCTGCCATAATCAGCCCATGTTTCTACGGTGTAGATACTTCTACATACAATGAACTTATCAGCAATAGAATGGATGCTCAGGAACTATGTAAATTTATAGGTGCTGATTCCCTCGCTTTTCTTTCTTTAAAAGGAATGAAAAAAGCCCTGGGAGAAAATCTTTGTGTTGCATGTTTTACTGGAGAGTATCCTACAAGTGTATTTAGTCTACTAGAAAATTTAAAAAAAGGTGAAAATAATGAGTAAAAAATATATGGAGTCCGGAGTAGATTTAGAAGCAGGATATGAGTCTGTCCGTAGAATAAAATCCCATGTTGCAAGAACTGCCGTAAAGGGAAGTATTGATAGTCTTGGAGCTTTCGGAGGAATGTTTGACCTTTCTGTCCTAAATCTAAAAGAACCGGTTCTTGTGAGCGGAACTGATGGGGTGGGAACCAAACTTATGCTAGCTTTTCAAATGGATAAGCATGATAGCATAGGAATTGACGCTGTAGCTATGTGTGTGAATGACGTCCTTGTACAAGGGGCTTTCCCACTATTTTTTCTGGATTATATTGCTGTAGGAAAAAATCATCCTGCTCAGATAGAGGCTATTGTAAAAGGTGTAGCTGACGGTTGTGTTGAAGCTGAATGTGCTCTTATTGGAGGAGAAACTGCTGAGATGCCTGGTATGTATAGTGATGGACACTATGATATTGCTGGATTTACAGTGGGGGCTGTAGAAAAATCCAAACTTATTACCGGTAAAAATGTTGTTCCAGGAGATGTTATTATAGGTCTTCCATCTTCAGGAGTTCATTCTAACGGCTTCTCTCTTGTGAGAAAAATAGTGGATGATAATAACCTTGAACTTGATAAAATTTATGGAAATTTGAACAAAAATTTGGGCGAAGCTCTTTTGGAACCTACAAAGATATATGTAAAAGCTATAAAAGCTCTTCTTAAAGAAATTAGCCCACACGCTATGTGCCATATAACTGGAGGAGGTTTTTATGAAAATGTCCCTAGAATTCTACCTTCTGAATGTATGGCAGAATTTATTATGAAAAATATAGAAACTCCTGAAATTTTTAAACTACTACAGGAGATGGGGGATGTTCCTAAAGAAGAGATGTACAATGTTTTTAATATGGGAATCGGTTTTATGATAGTTGTAAAACATGACGACGTGAATAAGACTCTTCAAACCTTGGAAAAAATTGGTGAAAAACCAGCTGTTATAGGTTATATAAAAGAGGGAGAAGGAGTTCAGCTGACATGGTAAAAGTGGCTGTATTCGCTTCAGGAAATGGATCAAATTTCGAAAAACTTGTAGAAGAACAGAGAAAAAATAATAATTCAAAATATAGTGTCGAGCTCCTTATCTCTGATAAAGAAGATGCTGGAGTACTAAAAAAGGGTGAAAATTTTGATATTACTACCCTTTTCCTTAATCCAAAAGATTACGAAAACAAATCCTGCTTTGAAGAAGCAATTGTAGGGATTCTCAGAAAAAAAGAGATTGAAATTATAGCTTTAGCTGGTTATATGAGGATTATAGGAGATGTCTTATTAAATAATTATCAAAATAGAATAATTAATATTCATCCTGCTTATCTTCCTGAGTTTCCGGGGAAAAATGGAATTGAAGATGCCTATCTTTCTAAGGCCCCAAAAACAGGGGTAACCATCCATTATGTGGATTCGGGAATAGATACAGGTGAGATTATTTATCAGGAAAGAGTTATTATAGAGAGAGATAAACCTCTCTCTCATCTTGAGAAAACTATTCATAGGATAGAGCACCGTATCTATCCTATGGTTTTAAATAAAATTTGTGAAAATTTATAGGGGGATTTATGAAGCGTGCACTTGTTAGTGTTTCAGATAAAAGAGGTCTTAAGGAATTTGCCTTAGGATTAGTTGAAAACGGATATGAGATTATATCTACCGGTGGAACTGAAAAAACTTTAAAAGAGATGGGATTTAATCCTATAAACATCTCTGATATAACTGGATTTCCAGAGATTATGGACGGAAGAGTAAAAACTCTTCACCCCAATGTCCACGGAGGACTTCTCTGTGTAAGAGACAACAAAGAGCATTTAGAAGCCTTAAAAAATAATTCCATCGAACTCATAGATTTAGTTGCTGTTAATCTCTATCCTTTTAAAGAAACCCTCAAAAAAGATGGTGTTACTCATGAAGAACTTATAGAAAATATAGATATCGGAGGACCTAGTATGCTCCGGTCAGCTGCTAAAAATCACAAGTTTGTCACTGTCTGTGTAGATCCTGAAGATTACCCTAAAGTTCTTCATGAAATCAAGGAGCACGGTGACACATATGAAAAGACAAAAAATTATTTGGCAGCTAAAGTTTTCCGTCACACAGCTGCTTATGATGCCTTGATTGGAAACTACCTTACTGAGCAATGCGGAGAAAAATTTCCAGAGACTTACACTGTAACCTATGAAAAAGTTCAGGATATGAGGTATGGGGAAAATCCTCATCAGGAGGCCGCTTTTTATAAAAATGCTGTGGGAGAGGCATCCCTCGCTCAAGCTATTCAGCTCAACGGAAAGGAGCTTTCATATAACAATATCCAGGACACTAACGCTGCAATAAATATCCTTAAAGAGTTTTCAGAAACTGCTGTTGTTGCAGTTAAACATATGAATCCATGCGGAGTTGGTAGTGGAAAAGATCTATCTACCGCCTGGAAAAAAGCTTATAATGCAGATCCTATATCTATTTTCGGAGGAATTATCGCTGTCAATGAAATTATTGATGCTTCAACAGCTATAAAAATGGGAGAACTTTTCCTGGAAGTTATCGTTGCACCTGATTACACTGAGGAAGCTCTTGAAATTTTTAGAAAAAAGAAAAATTTAAGAATATTGAAATTAGATATGACAAAACAAGCTATCAACCTAAAAAATATTGTAACTGTTGATGATGGAGCTCTTATTCAAGAGAGAGATAAAGGCATCTTAGAAGTTGAATCTCTCAAATATGTCACAGAAAGAAAGCCTACTGAACAAGAGATGAAAGATCTTCTCTTTACATGGAAAGTTGTAAAACATGTTAAATCTAATGCCATTGTCTTAGGAAAAAATGGCCAGACCTTTGGAATAGGAGCAGGACAGATGAACAGGGTAGGTTCAGTGAATATCGCTATTAATTCTGCCAAAGAGGAGTCAAGGGGATGTGTTTTAGCCTCTGATGCCTTTTTTCCTATGAGTGACAGTGTAGAATTGGCAGTACAGCATGGAATTACTGCCATTATCCAGCCCGGTGGTTCTATAAAAGACCAGCTATCCATTGATGAATGCAACAAACATGGAATCGCCATGATTTTTACAGGTATGAGACACTTTAAACACTAATATTTTGGAGGAAATTATGAAAGTTTTAATCGTGGGAAAGGGCGGTCGTGAACATGCCTTAGCCTGGAAAATTTCTCAAGGTGAGAAAATTTCTAAAATATATGTCGCTCCTGGAAATCCTGGAACGGAAGAGTTAGGTGTAAATGTCCCTATTGATGAGTGTGATATCATTTCTCTTGCAGACTTTGCACAGGAAAACAATATAGATCTTACTGTTGTAGGTCCTGAAAGTTCTCTTGCTTTAGGCATAGCTGACGAATTTAAAAAAAGAAATCTTAAAATTTTTGCTCCCACTGCTGCTTCTGCCAAAATCGAATCGAGCAAGGATTTTGCCAAGGAGATAATGAAAAAGTATAATATACCTACAGCAGCCTATTCAACTTTTACTGAACTTTTTTCTGCCAAAGATTATGTAAAAAAAATGGGAGCCCCCATTGTAATTAAAGAGGATGGACTTTGTGCCGGGAAAGGAGTTACTGTCGCCGAAACTTTGGAAGAAGCTATGGAAGCTCTGGAAAGTGCCTTCTCCAAAGGGGAGAATAGAGTTGTTATAGAAGAAAAACTTGAAGGTTTTGAATTTTCTCTTATAGCCCTTGTTCACGGAGAACTTGTAATACCTTTGGATGCTGCTCAAGATCATAAAAGAGCATATAATGGTGATAAGGGACCGAACACTGGTGGAATGGGAGTTTATTCCCCGGTAGATAGAATAGACGCTAATATTATTCGAGAGACTATGAAAGAAATTATGGTTCCTATGGCTAAGGCTCTTTCTAAAGAAGGAATTCCTTTTACTGGGTTTCTTTTCGGTGGAATTATGCTTACAGATTCTGGAGTAAAAACAATAGAATTTAATGCACGTTTTGGAGATCCAGAAGCCGAAGCTATTCTTCCTAGACTTGAAAATGATCTTTTAGAGGTAATTCTTGGACTTTTAAAGGGAAATCTCAGCGAGCTTTCCTGGGATAAGAGATATACTCTTGGAGCTGTAATGGCTTCAGAAAATTATCCCTTATCTTCAACCTTAGGAGCTGAGATAAAAGTAGGCAATCTCTCCTCCGAAACTCTACTTTTTCATATGGGAACATCGAAAGATTCCTTCGGGAATCTTGTTACAGGAGGAGGAAGAGTACTTATTCCTATAGTTTTTGGTGACACTTTAAATCAAGCTAAACAAAGAGTTTATGAAGAGTTAAGAAAAATAAATTGTAAAAAACTTTTTTTTCGTGATGACATTGGAAGCAAGTCGTGCTATAATGACGGAAATATTTAAAAATTGGTAAGAGAAGGAGAGATTTATTATGATGAATGGAAAAATTATTAAAGAAGCTATAACTTTTGATGATGTACTACTTGTCCCTGGAAGGTCAGAGGTTCTTCCACATGAAGTAAGTCTCAAAACAAGGCTTACCAAAAATATCACACTGAATGTTCCTATTTTAAGTGCCGCTATGGATACCGTTACAGAAGGAGATCTTGCTATCGCCCTTGCACGTCAGGGAGGAATAGGATTTATCCATAAAAATATGAGCATAGCTGATCAAGCTGCTGAAGTGGATCGTGTTAAAAGAAACGAAAGTGGTATGATTAAAAATCCTGTCACTTTAAAAAAAGATTCTAGACTAGGGGATGCAGAAGATATTATGAGACGTTACAAAATCTCTGGACTTCCAGTAGTTGAAGAGAATGGTAAGCTTATCGGTATTATTACCAATCGAGATCTTAAATACAGAAAGAATCTAGATGAATCAGTATCAGATATTATGACCAAGGAAAAACTTGTAACAGCACCTGTAGGAACTACTCTTGAAGAAGCAAAGGATATCCTTCTTTTTAATAGAATTGAAAAACTTCCTATTGTAGATGAAGGAGGATACCTAAAAGGACTTATCACAATAAAAGATATTGATAATTTAGTAGAATACCCAAACGCCTGTAAAGATTCCCAAGGAAGACTAAGAGTTGGAGGAGCCGTAGGAGTTGGGGCTGATACTCTTGAAAGAGTTGCAGCTCTTATAAAAGCAGGTGTGGATATCATAACAGTGGATTCTGCTCATGGTCATTCTTTAGGGGTTATTAATACAATAAAGGCTATCCGTGAAAAATTCCCGAATATAGATCTTATCGGAGGAAATATAGTAACTGCTGAAGCTGCAGCCGATCTCATAGATGCTGGAGTCAATGCAGTTAAAGTGGGAGTGGGGCCTGGCTCTATCTGTACAACAAGAGTTGTTGCAGGAGTAGGCGTTCCTCAGCTTACAGCAGTAAATGATGTATATGAGCTTTGTAAGACGCGTGGAATAGGAGTTATTGCTGATGGAGGGATTAAACTTTCTGGAGATGTAGTTAAAGCTATTGCAGCCGGTGGAGATTGTGTAATGCTTGGAGGTCTTCTAGCAGGTACTTCTGAAGCACCTGGTGAAGAGATTATTTATGAAGGAAGAAAATATAAAGTATATGTTGGAATGGGATCTATGGCTGCTATGAAAAGAGGATCTAAAGATAGATATTTCCAAAATGATGCTCAAAAACTTGTTCCAGAAGGAATAGAGGGCCGTGTTGCATTTAAAGGAGATTTAAAGGATGTAGTATATCAACTATGTGGAGGACTTCGTGCAGGTATGGGATATTGTGGAACTGCTACAATTGAAGAACTCAAGACCAATGGAAAATTTATAAAAATTACAGGTGCAGGACTTAAAGAGAGTCACCCTCATGATATTATCATTACTAAGGAAGCACCAAATTATTCTAAATAAATTGCTTTAAATCAATTTATTACTTCTACCCCATTGAAAAAAGGATTTTAAAGAAGTTAGTTCTTTAGAATCCTTTCTTTTTTTATATTAAATTTTTTTATCTCTAAGTCCGTATTTATAAGGATTAAAGGCTACTTGTGCAAGTTTAAAGTTTTGTATTCCCAAAGGTATACCTATTATAGTGATACACATTGCAATTCCAGATATTATATGAGATATAGCCAGCCAAATCCCAAAAAATATTATCCAAAAAAAAGCTGATATGGGTCTTGGCGGTTCTCCTTCTAGTCTTTTTTCTACAACCTCTTTTCCAAAAGGCATAAGACATGAAGAAGCCATTTCAAAACAGCCTCCTGCAAAGGGAAACGTAATTATAAAAACAATGGAAAGAAGCCCTGCTACAAGCCATTCAAGAGCCAGAACAAGCCCTCCCATACATAGCCAGATTATATTTAATATTAAACTCATAATTTCCTCCTATTATTTCTTGATTTTTTATTTGAAAGCAAGTCCTTTAAAATACCAGCCTCTGCAAAAAGAATAAAAAAATTTATCACAAAAAGTGTCATCCAAAAAATATTATTTTTCAAAAATAACCAACCCCTTATATTTCATCTTTTAAAAATCTTCTTTAAAAATATACTGTAGTTTGTCTTAGTTTCATTTAATTTATTCTTTTATATACAAAAAAAACCACCCAAAGGTGGTTTAAATTCTAAATGGCGCTTCTTGCTGGACTCGAACCAGCGGCAACACGATTAACAGTCGTGCGCTCTACCAACTGAGCTAAAGAAGCATAACTTGGCAAATTCCT
>JBOFCM010000197.1:0-9194 GCA_051646055.1 Fusobacteriaceae bacterium | reverse complement strand
CTGGAAAACTTCTTATAAAAAGTTTCAAAACATCTTGAGTCGGAACTCTAGGATTTTTAGGGAAGTTTGTTTTTTTCCCCATATATGCTATCACACCCATCATAGACACACCTACAAGTACTCCTGGAATAATTCCTGCAAAAAATAGAGCTGCAACCGAAACATTACTTATTCCTGAATAAACCACCATAACTATACTTGGGGGAATAATACTTCCGATAGTGGAAGAGGCTGCTGTTACACCTACAGCTGTTTCTTTGTCGTAGCCAGTTTCTATCATATTTGGAATCAGTATCTTTCCAACTCCGGCTGTATCAGCCTGTGAAGATCCTGAAACTCCTGCAAAAATCATAGACACTAGGACATTGGCATGGGCTAGACCTCCACGGACATGCCCTACCAAAGCTACACAAAAATCCACGAGCATCTTGGAGATATTTCCATGATTCATTAAATTTGCCGCTAATATAAATAACGGAACTGCAAGAAGAACAAATGAATTTAACCCGTAAAACATTTTATTAAATACTACAATATTAGGTATCGTGCTTATTGTTGATATCCCTGCAAAAGCAACTAGTCCGAGAGAGAACGATATCGGAATTCCAATCGCTATCAATCCTATAAATACAGAAACTAAAACCAATTCAATCATATTTTTTCTCCTTTTACAACAATAGTTATATTTTCATATATCTGATACATCAAATATATACTCATAGTTACTCCTGAAACAGGAAGACACATCCACGTCCATCCCATTTTAAAAGAAGGAATATTACTCCACTGATAGTGCCAGAATCTATCTGTAACTAAATATCCATAATATGCTATAGCTAAAGAAAAAACTAACATTATTGCACACACTAGAATTTCATGTAAAACTTTTTTATTTCCAGTTAACTTGTCAGCTAAAGACGTAAAAGAAAAGTGCGCTTTATGATTCACCATTACAGAAGCCCCCATAAAAACCGCCCATATAAAGCTATTTTTGATTATGTCCTCGGTCCACATAGCTGATATTTGTAAAATTCTAAGAACAATCTGCATTAAAATTGTAGTCAGAAATGTTGTTATAAATAAAACCCCTGCTGACATTTGGATTTTCTCAATAATATTCACTAACTTTTTCATCTTTTTTCCTCCCAAATTTAGATTAGGAGAGAGCTGCTCCCTGACAACAGCTCTCTCTTTTTAATTATTTTTTTGCATCTTGTCTTATCATTTCTAATAGCTCTTCCATCTTATTATCTTTAGCAAACTTCTCTTGAATAGGTTTTGCTAACTCTATAAAAGCTGCCTTATCAACTTTATTTATAACTCCACCATCAGCAAGAATTTTTTCTCTAGATTGATTAAGCATCGAATAAGTAACATCTCTCTCTTCTCTAGTCGCAACTTTCGCAGCCTCTTTTATCCAATTTTTCTGGTTTTCAGTATACTTATCAAATTTCTTTCCATTCATAAGTAAAAGTCTAGTTGTAAAGTCATGCTCAGTTTCCGTAATGTATTTTCCGTTTCCTGTTTTATGGTGATCCTTCAAGCTCAGATTAGTCATATCATTTTCGGCTCCATCTACGACACCTTGCTGCAATGCTTGGTAAAGTTCATTCCAATCCACACTTGTAGGTATAGCTCCTGCTGCTGCCCAGAAATCTTTTTGAACAGGAGATGACTGTGTTCTAACTTTTAATCCTTTTAAATCTTCAGGTGTAACAATCTGTTTTTTTCCATAGAAATTTCTAACTCCCGATGACCAGTAATCCATCACCATGAAATCACCTTTAGATTTATCATATATAGTTTCTTTCATCTTGCTTCCAAAGTTTCCATCAACAACTTTTTCCCAAGTTTGATAATCATTGAACATGTAATAAAGAGAAAGCATATCAATCTCTTTAACTCCTATTGCAGTCATAAATCCTGGAGAAGCTACTACCATATCTACTCCACCTAGTGTAAGTTTTTCAATAAGTTCAGATTCATTTGTTCCTATTGTTCCTGCATGAACTTCAACAGTTATCTTACCTTCAGAAAGTTTCTCTACCTCATTTTTAAATTTCACCATTCCATACTGATATGGATTTTCTGTGGAAGTTTGGTTATGTGCTACAATAAGATGTAGTTTCTCCTCCTCTGTTTTGGCTGTAGGTGCTTTAGAATCTTTTCCTCCACATCCCGTGATTACTCCGGCAAGTAAAATCCCTGATATTACTGCTGAAATCTTTTTCTTCATTTTAATTCCCCCTTTTTAATTTTATTTTCCAAAGATAAACTTGTATCTTAAGATTTATCTAATTATTCAATTCTGCATTTTATACCCCTGAGTATGCTGAAAATCCCCCATCTATTGGAATTACTACCCCATTGACGAATCCTGAAGCTTCATGACTCACTAAGAACAGAAGAGTACCAAGAAGTTCCTCACTCTCTCCAAAACGTCCCATAGGTGTAGCCGCAAGAATTTTCCCTGCTCTTGCAGTCCATGAGCCATCTTCATTTTTTAATAATTTTGCATTTTGATTTGTCACAAAAAATCCTGGTGCTAGGGCATTTACTCTAATTCCTGTTTTGGCAAAATGAACTGCTAGCCATTGTGTAAAATTTGATACTGCCGCTTTAGCTCCCGAATATGCTGGTATTTTTGTTAAAGGTGTATATGCATTCATAGATGAAATATTGATTATTGTACATCCCTTTTTTCCTATCATATCTTTGGCAAAAACTTGGGAAGGAATAAGTGTTCCTAGGAAGTTTAGATTAAATGTAAACTCTATTCCTGCGGGGTCTAAGTCAAAGAAACTTGTAAGTTCCTCTCTTGATTCATCTCCTACCTCATAGTACTCTTTTGTTGTTGTTCCTTTAGGATGATTTCCTCCTGCTCCATTTACAAGAATATCAACTTTTCCAAGTTTTTCTCGAATTATTCCATGAGCTAAGTCAAGATCTGTTTTTTGAAGAACATTAGCTTTAACTCCTAAAGCATTACCTCCTGCTGCAACTATTTCTCCAGCTACTTTATCTGCAGCTTCCTGATTCAGATCCAGAACTGCTACTGCTGCTCCACATTTAGCGAGAGCCTTTGCCATGTCTGCACACAAAATTCCTCCTGCACCTGTTACAACTGCTACTTTTCCTGTTAGATCTATATTTAAAGGCATTTTCATTTTTTCCCCCTATCTCTTCATAGTTTTTTCAAGAGTTTCCCATATTCCGTTCATATATACAGCACCAAGAGCTCTGTCATATAGTCCATACCCTGGTCTTCCAGTTTCTCCCCATATCATTCTTCCGTGATCCGGTCTCATGTAGCCTTCAAATCCCACTTCATGGTAAGCTTTTAGTATTTCAACTAGGTCCAATGAACCACAAGATGAAAGATGTGCAACTTCTGTGAAAGACCCCTCTTCATAATTACTTACATTTCTTACATGAGCAAAGTGAATACGTTTTCCAAATTTTCTTATCATTGCTGGAAGATCATTTTTGCAAGATACCCCTAACGAACCACTGCAAAGAGTCAATCCATTTGCTGGAGAATCAACCAATTTCAAGAATCTTTCAAGAGCCGCCTCATCTGTTATTATTCTTGGGAGTCCAAAGATTGACCAAGGTGGATCATCTGGATGGATTGCCATCTTCATTCCATTGATTTCAGCAACAGGTATTATCTGTTCCAAGAAATATTTCAGATTATCCCAAAGTTTTTCCTCAGTCATCTCTTTATATTGATCCAATACAGAGCCAAGACCTCCCTCTCCATAAGATGTATCCCATCCCGGCAGAGAAAGTTCTCCTGTTCTCGGATCCATTTTTTCAACGATTTTCTTGTCATAGGCTAATGCGTTTGAACCATCTGGAAGTTGATATTCAAGAATTGAACGTGTCCAGTCAAATACCGGCATAAAGTTATAACAGATTACTTTTATTCCTGCTTTGCTTAAATTTTTTATATTTTCACAATAATTTTTTATGTATTTATCTCTAGTTGGAAGCCCTAACTTTATATCCTCATGGACAGGTACACTCTCCACAACTTCAAATTTAAGTCCTTTTGATTCAATTTTCTCTTTAAGCTCCACTATTTTTTCCATAGGCCAAATATCTCCCACAGGAATATCATAAATTGCTGATACTATTCCATACATCCCTGGTATCTGACGAATATTATCTAAAGAAACTTTATCGTCATCACCGTACCATCTGAAAGTCATTTTCATATAGATTTCTCCTTCTTTTTTTGTTTTTATACTTGTATGCTAGAATATTAACATTTTTAAATCACCGTGTCAATACTTTTAGTCTTTTTTTTATACAAAAAATTCTTTTTCGGTTGATTTTTTAAAAATAAAAAACCTAGATTTTTTTCTAGGTTTTTCAAATCTTGCTATTCCACTATTTTTTAAACAAACTAAGAAATTCTCCATACCCCTCTTTTTCCAAATTTTCCACAGGAATAAATTTTAGGGCAGCAGAGTTCATACAATATCTTTTTCCTGTGGGAGACGGTCCATCATTAAAGACATGACCTAGATGGGAATCTCCATATCTGCTTCGAACTTCTGTTCGTGGCCAGATAAGCTTATAATCTTTTTTTAAAACTACATTTTCGGCTACCAGTGGCTTTGTAAAACTGGGCCAACCGGTACCTGATTCATATTTATCCAGAGATGAAAATAGTGGCTCTCCGGAAACTATATCCACATATATTCCCATTTCCTTGTTGTCATTATACTCATTTTGAAACGGAGGTTCTGTCCCTTCCTGTTGAGTAACTTTATATTGTATAGGTGTAAGAATTTTCTTCAGTTCATCTTGAGATGGTTTTTTAAAATTTTGCCAGTTTCCAGCTAATAGTACAGTACCCATAATCAATAGTAGACCTCCTATAATTTTTTTTCTCACAACAGACTCCTTATTGGGATTTTTCTCCCCAAACTTTCTTTAAGAATTCATCTCTCCCTGATCTACCACGATAATAATTATACCTTATTGGATTTTTTTTAGCATAATCTTGATGATAATCTTCTGCATCATAAAAATTTTCAAAAGGAATCAATTTCGTAGCAATCTTATCGAATTTTCCATCCACTTTTATCTTTTCCAAAGCTTTCTTTGCAATTTTTTCCTCTTCTAGATTTCCATAAAAAATAGCAGGCGAATACTGATATCCCCTATCTACAAACTGTCCTTCACCATCTGTGGGATCCATCACTCGCAAGAAAGAATCCAACACTTGAGAATAACTTATTTTTTCATCATCATATTTCACCTTTATAGTTTCAATATGTCCAGTTTTGCCTGAAGAAACATCTTTATATTTAGGATTTTCTACGTTACCACCAGAATAACCTGATGTTACATCTATAATTCCTGGTATTTTTTCCATATCAGATTCTGTACACCAGAAACACCCACCGGCTAAATAAGCTGTTTTTTCTGCACCAAAGAGCAAGGAAGTGAGTAATGCAACTCCCCCTATAAATACATATTTTCTTTTTATACTCATATAAATCACCTCGCTCTAAGTCTAACTAAAAAAAATTTGAAAATCAAATTTAAAATTTTTACAAATATAAAAAAAAAAGCCCAGAAACCTGGGCTTTTAAATATCAATTAGATTGATTTTATGTTAGTTGCTACTAGACCTTTAGGACCAGTTGTAACTTCAAAAGTTACTTCTTCTCCTTCAGATAATTTCTTGAATCCGTCTTTTTGGATTTCAGAGAAGTGTGCGAATACATCTTTCCCGTCCTCACCAGTAATAAATCCAAATCCTTTTTCCTCGTTAAACCATTTAACTGTACCTTTCATTGTGTACCTCCATATTATTTTTAATTATGATTAAATCTCAAATCTAATATTATACAAAGATACCCGAAGGTACTGTAAACATTAAAACCTAATTTGTAATTCCTTATCACATATATTATTATACACTACTTTTCATTTTTTGTACAGCATTTTATTTGTACAATGAATTGTTTTTTAATTTTTTCTTATTTTTAGAGGATTTTTCATTTTTAATCTGTAGAATGTTTTTGAAATCAAGTAAAAGTAGAGGAGTTATAACATGAACAACATTGTTTTTGCATTTTTGCTTACACTTTTTGCCGGGCTTTCTACTGGTATCGGAAGTTGCCTGGCTTTTTTTCATAAAAAACCTAACACAAAATTTTTAGCCCTATCCCTAGGTTTTTCAGCAGGAGTAATGGTCTATGTTTCCTTTGTTGAGATTTTTCCCAAAGCAAAGGATATTTTAGTAGAAAGTATGGGGTTGAAGATTGGAAGTGGTATCGCTGTTATCTCTCTTTTTGGAGGAATGCTTTTCATAGCTTTGATAGATAAGTTTGTTCCCTCCTATGAAAATCCACATGAACCAAAAGATGTAATAGTTATGCTTTCAGATGAAGAAATGGCACATCACCATAGAAAAAAAGCACTCTTGAAAATGGGAACTCTTTCAGCTGTAGCAATTGGAATCCATAATTTCCCTGAAGGTCTAGCAACTTTTCTTTCAGCTGTAGAAGATCCTAAACTGGGAATTCCTATCGCTTTTGCCATCGCTATCCATAATATTCCAGAAGGAATAGCTGTTGCAGTTCCTATTTATTTTGCGACAGAAAGCAGAAAAAAAGCCTTTAAACTTTCTCTTCTTTCTGGTCTTTCTGAACCTGTAGGAGCAGTTGTGGGTTATCTTATTCTTATGCCTTTTATGACTCCTCTCTTATTTGGAATTCTTTTTTCAGGTGTTGCCGGAATAATGATTTTTATATCCATGGATCAGCTTCTTCCTACCGCTGAAAAATACGGAGAACACCACCTTTCCATATATGGATTTGTATCTGGGATGGTAATTATGGCCTTAAGCCTTCTTCTTTTTCTTTAAAAAAATAGCTGTGTGTGCAACACAGCTATTTTTTATTTGCTATTTTCTTGAATATAGGTTTTTACATTTTCAAATTTTATATTGTACTTAGGCTCTAGATCATTGATTGTAGTATTTGGCATCTCACTCTTATCTATTCCGAAATATTTTAAAAATTCATCATAATTTTTAACCATTTTTTCAATTTCTACCAGCATTGTCTTTCTTTTTATCTGAAAAGTTTTACTTGCTATCTCTTCTGATAAAAATAGCATTTTCAAAGAACCTGGTTGAAGAGCTTTTATATTTTCATTGAGGGTTTTCTCTATATCAGTCCCCTCGACTATTTTTATATTCTCAATCTCTTTTATCACCGTATCTTTATAACGGATAAAGTTTCTTATATTATCCAAAGTTATTCCCTTGTCAGAAAGCTCCTTCACTTTAAGATTTGAGTTATAATTTTTAGGAAGTCCAAACCCTTTTATAAATAGTTCTTTGTCCACTCCATAATTATTTATAAGTTCATCCAGTGTAAAAGATCCTCTTATATCTTCAGTGGTTTGATAGGATTTTATTTCATCTGCTTCTTGAAATTTTCCAGCCCAGCTACCTATGGCTATAGGAAGAAAGAAAAGTCCCATTACTAAAGATACAAACAGCCAATTTTTTCTTACTCCTCTTAGACCCAAAGTCATATTCTCATTTTTTTTGTTTACTGGACAACTATCCGCACATTTCATACATTTGGTACAACTGGAATCTTTTATATCTTCACTCTCTGAAACTTTTATGTCCATAGGACAAGCACTATCACAAAGTTTGCAATCTATACAGCTTTTCCTATCTCTTTTCAGTCTAAAAATATTTATCCTATTCATAATTCCGTTTATAGCTCCCAGGGGACAAAAATATTTACAGTAAGCTCTTTCTATAAATAGGGAAAGTATCAAGGTCATCCCTAAAACAGCAACTGCTGTCAGTGTGATATCACTACTCCAAAGATTAAAAATCGTATAGTATGGATCATAGGTTTCGAAAACAAGTTTAAAATATCTAGCACTCTGAATAAGTACAACTATCAGCACTATATATTTGAAATTTCTGAAAATTCTATCCCATTTTTTAGAAATAAGATTCTTTTTTCTTATTCCCAGTTTTTCTGCTACTCTTCCCAGATATTCTTGAATCGTTCCAAAGGGACATATCCATCCACAGAAAATAGCTCCCCCTGCTAGAGATATTAGGAACAGAGATAGCATCATAATCCAGTTGCTCTCCCCTGTATGTTTAATAAAAGTTCCAGTTCTCAAATAAGTAGAGAAACTTTCTGTGGCTCCTAGGGGACATATAGCATGTAGGCTCTCTCCCCATGGAAGATTCAGAGCCTTTCCGGTGCTAACTGTCAAAATATAGATTAGAAAAGAAAATTGAAAAAACATTCTGCTTTTTTTAAAATTAGTCATATTTATCACTCCATTTATGTGTTCTTAATAACATAATCTTAATATTTCAGTGTGTTCTCAGTGTGACCAATCTATTTTTTTGGAAGAAAAATAATAAATTTAAAAATTTTTCCATCTATTTCAAGAGAATATGAGAAATTTAAGAGCTCTAATATACTTTTTACAATAGAAAGCCCAAGACCGGATCCCTCTATATCTGTTCCAGATACATTACTCCCTCTTTTAAAAGGTTCAAAAAGATTTTCTTTTTTCTCCTGAAGATTTTTTTCAAGCTCATTTTCTATAACCAGTCTGTTTTCCTCAATAAAAATATGAAGAGCACTCTCCAAAGGAGCATATTTCATGGCATTTTGAATCAGGTTATCTAGAACCACTTTAAAAAAACTATAGTCAGTGAGAAGATAGACATCTCTATCTATATCCACTTGCACATCCAGTCCCTTGTCAATTTCTAACATCTCATATTTATAGACCGAAGCCATCACTATTTTTTTCAAATTTATATTTATAGGATTCAAATTATTTTTGGAATAGCTCACTTTTGAAAGAGTCATCAGATTCTGAATAAGTTCCCCCATTCCTTCTGTTTCTTTAATCAGTTTTTCATAAGCCTCCAACCTCTCTTTTTTAGTGAACATATCCTCATTCCTCAAGTTCTGACAAATCATATTTACCACTGATATAGGAGTTTTGAGTTCATGGGATGCATTTCCAACAAAATTTTTAAGACTCTCCATGGAGTCTCTCAAATTTTGAGACATCTCCTCTATCGATTGAGCTAATTCGCCAATCTCATCCTCTGTGTTTATCTCCAGCTTTTCCACAAATTCTAGATGAGCCATTTTTTTTGCTGCATCATT
>JBOFCM010000196.1:0-8893 GCA_051646055.1 Fusobacteriaceae bacterium | reverse complement strand
TGAACCAGAACTCTGTAGTTCTCCCGTACGGAAAGGAGATGAAAGAGTTCAGAGGATTTATCAGCAGATGTATGGAGGAAAATATAGGTATAATACAGCTTCCATGCCCAGAAACAGAGGTTTACGGTTTGAAGAGATGGGGCCATGTGAAAGAGCAGTTTCAACATTCGGGCTTTATAAATCCAGCTGAAAAAAAATTGAGAGAAACAGTTGACCTTATCCAGGATTACAGAAGAAATGGATATGAAATTTTAGGAATATATGGAATTAAAGGTAGCCCAAGCTGCGGGGTTTCTCTTACATGCAGTGGAGATTGGTGTGGAGAAGCATGGAACTATAGGGATTTAGAGGATATCTCATCTAGGGTAAAAATGGTTCAAGAGATGGGGTTATATATGGAGATATTTCAAAAACTTCTGAAAGAAAAAGGGATAGAACTGGAATTCAGAGATGTGGACGATGTTCTATGTTAAAGTTGGAGGATATAGAATTTTCATACCAAGAAAATAAAATTTTTGAAAAGCTCGATTTAGAAATCCAGAAGGGAGATTTTCTTATGATACTGGGAAAGAATGGTTCTGGAAAATCTACATTGCTGAAGCTTATCTTCGGAATAGAAAAGAAAAAGTCCGGGAAGATATATTTTCATGGAAAAGATTTGGATGAGGATATATATTATGGAAGAGAGAGAATGGCTCTAGTTTTTCAAAATCCAGATGAACAGATTGTCTCACACAAAGTGGAGAGTGAACTGGCATTTGCCATGGAAAATTACGGTATTGCACCAGATGAGATGAGAAAAAGGATAGACAATGCTCTGGAAATTACGGGTCTCAGCCATAAAAAAAATTCTGAAATCCAGACTCTCTCAGGAGGAGAGAAACAGAGACTATGTATAGCCTCTGCCATGGTAATGGAGCCTGAAATTCTTGTTTTAGATGAACCGACGTCTATGTTGGACTCGAAGAATCGTCTAAGAATAATGGAGATATTAGGAGAGATAAATAGGATGGGAACAGCTGTTGTCATTGTTTCCCATCACCTTAAAGAGCTGGAATACTGTAGGAAAATTATCTCTCTTGAAAAAGGTGAGATAATTTTTAGGGGGGATAAGATAGAATTTATAAAAGATCTGTTGATTCAAAGGGAAAAATATTCCCTCTCTCTTCCGAGTTCTTTTCAGTTAGCGAGGGAGCTCTATCAGAACTACTCCATAGATATAACTGAGGAGATTTTTAATCTTGAGAAAGCAGGTGAAAAGATATGGGATTCCTTATAAAAAATCTCTCGTGTGGCTATGAAAGAGCTATTTTAAAAAATATAGATATGGAATACAGGAAAGATATGTGGCACTTTATAGTAGGAACCACAGGTACAGGAAAATCTACTTTTCTTCAGACTCTTTCAAAACTAAGAGAGCCTCTTGGAGGAGAAGTTTTTTATTTGGGAGAATCTTTGAATAAAAAAGAGGGATTAAAAAAATTCAGAGATGATAGCGGAATAATGTTTCAGTATACAGATAAGCAGTTTTTTAATCATACTATAAGGGAAGAGATACTTTTTAATCTGAAAAAAAGAGAAAAGAACAAGGATAAAAGAGAGATAAAGCTGAAAGAGATTATGCATTTTTTGAATCTCTCTGAAAATATTTTAGAAAGATCTCCCTTTGAATTGAGCGGAGGACAAAAAAGAATGGTGGCACTGGCTTCCATAATAATAACAGATCCGAGTATTCTCATACTGGACGAGCCCACAGTAGGTCTGGATATTGAAAGCAAAGAGCTATTTTTTTCCGTGATAAAAAAACTTCGAGAGAGAGGAGTTACAGTTTTCCAAATTTCACATTTTATGGAGGATGTTATCCAATATGGAGACAGCGTAACTATTCTTTCAGACGGTGAAATAAGATACTATCCTAAAACTGATATATTGCTGGATGAGGTCACCTTGGAAAAAGCCGGACTGGAACCTCCGGAAATAGTTTCTATCACAAAAATTTTCAGAAAATGGGGATATAAAAAAAATCCTTCCAATGTAATGGAACTGATTCAAGGAATAAGGGAGGATAAACATGGGAAAATTTGATCCGAGAACAGTGCTCGTTTCAACCTTCATATATATTTTAGCCTTGATTTTTATGGATAGTCCTGGTGATATTTTTCTAGTGGGAGCTTTTATCTCTCTCCATCTCTATATTTTTAGACTGGATATGGAAAATCTTAAGAGAATTCTTAAATATTCTGCCACTCTTTTTATATCTATAGTTTTTGTAAACTATCTTTTTATGGGAAGAGATGCACTTTATATAATTTTAAGTCTTATTCGTGTCCTAGGAGTTATTTTAGTCTCTGTCTCTATACTTTCCTCCATGGAAATTATGGACATAGGCTATGCTCTGGAGAAACTTTTTTCTCCCTTGGAAAAATTAGGTATTCCTGTTCATGTGATAAGCACAATACTGGCAGTATCACTGAAATTTATTCCACTCCTAAAAGATGAGGGAGACAGGATAGTTCTGGCTCAGAAAGCAAGAGGAGTTGATTTTTCTCTTATGACAATCAGGGAAAAAGCTGGAAATATAGGTACTCTTTTTCTTCCGGTTATAATATCAGGAATACAGCATTCCATAAATTTAGCCACTGCCATGGAGGTAAGAGGCTATGGAGCAGAGAGAGAAAAAACCAGACTCTACGAGAGTAAGATGGAAAAAAAAGACTATATCTATATTTTTGTTTCTATATTGCCTCTTCTATTTGAAAAAATTATATAGTTTTATTATAAAAAAAGAGAAAGAGACCTTACAATCTCTTTCTCTTTTTTTATATTGTATTATTTTCTGTAAAAATCTCTCAGTTTATGGCTTTTGACTAGGAAGTACCCATCTTTTTTCTCTACATATCCTTTGTCAGAAAGTTTTAAGATTCCACGGGAAACGGTTTCACGATTTGTTCCCAGCATTTCGGCCAGGAGAGTGTTGCTGATTTTGAGATTTATTTTTGTCCATTTTCCAATTTCTTCTCCATAATCTTTAGAGAGCTTCCAGAGTTTTGCGGCTATTTTTTTCTCCATAGAGAGTACGCTAGAATTTTTTACCTGACGGTAAAGCCTTCTTATCTTATTTCCCATGGAGTTAATAAAAGCCAATGCAATTTCAGGATTTTTTTCCAATATTTTCAAAAATTTTTCTTGAGGAAAAAGAAGTAGCTGGCATCTGTCGAAGGCATCACAACTGACAGATGATTCTTTCCCGTCAATGATGACTTCATTTATAAAACTACCTCCGCCAATCATATAGATAACTTTTCTTTTACCATTGAAATTTTCTTTATAAATTGTGACATTTCCTTGGAGAAGAAAATAGATATTTTCCACCTTGCTATGCTCCCAGAAAAGTGTCTCTCCCTTTTGGAGAGAGATGCATGAGGCATTTTCTTCTAGACACCTCAAATTTTCATCTGAGATATTTTTGAAAATTTCAAAATTTCTCAGAGAACTTCTATTTTCCAAGATCATCCTCAGCTCCAGGGTAGGTTATACCATCCCAGTAGACCATTTTTCTGATGGAAGCCAGAGAATTGAGTTCCACATCTTTTAGAGCCCATTTTCTGAATTCATGGAAGCCTGTACGATCTACGATATATCCTATATGCTCCTTAGCCAGGGATTTATCAATATACTCTCCCACATATTCATAGGTGTTTTTTATTATTTTCCTGATACTCTCTTCATTTCCCCAAAGTATCCAGTCTTCTCCTAAACGGGGATTTTTCTTTCCGGTTCTTCCCATAATAGCCAGTCTGTAATATTTATTTTCATCCCTTGTCCATGCTGCAGTAGGGCAGTTCAGAACGCACTCTCCACATCCAATACATTTTTCATGGTCTCTTACGACTTTATAGTTTTCAGCAACCAGGGCTCCTGTGGAAAGTCCCTTACATTTTTTTACACAGGCACCGCAGGAAACACAACGATCAGCCTCATATTGTGGGTAGGTCATACCTATAATTCCGAAGTCATGCATACGGGCTTTGATACAGTCATTAGGACATCCTGTAAGAGCGATTTTGAAATGATAATCACTTGGAAAGACATCTTTTTCTATTTTTCTGGCAAATTCAGTTGTATGATACTGAGCTTTGGGACACACAGAGTTTCCTATACAGGCTGTGATATTTCTCGTTCCCGCAGCAGGATACCCGTTTCCTGTGCCGTTGGGCTGATTTATTCCCATACCCTCTATAAGGGATTGAATCTCAGCATTTATTGAATCTATATCAGTAATATTCAAACCTTTTATCTCAAATCCCTGACGGGTTGTAATATGAACTTTTCCATTTCCATATTTCTGAGCTATCTCAGAAACTTTAAGAAGCATCTGTGCATCTATCTCTCCCCCTGGAACACGAACTCTCAGGGCGGTTTTTTTACGCTCCTTGGTAACTCTATAGGCATTTTTTGTAAATGATTTTCTCATCAGCTCTAAAGCCATTTTCTCCTCCTAGTCTAAAAGTGTTTTAGCTTTTTTATAATTGAATATAGGTCCTTCCAAGCAGACATATGTCTCATCTATTTTACAGTGTCCACATTTACCAACTGCACAGGACATACTTCTCTCAAAGGAAACCCAGATTTTTTCCTCTGGAATCCCGAGCTTTAGGAATTCTAGAGCTGAATATTTCATCATCATAGGAGGTCCCACAATTACAACTTCCAATTCTTTCCAGTCTTCTACCAATTTTAGATGAGGGATGTATTCAGTAACCAATCCAACACACTCTCCATCCAGTCCACATCCCTTGTCCACAGTGAGTATCATGGAACTTCCATGTCTCCATTTTTTGATTTCATCTTTAAAAAGAATAGAATCAGCATCTTTAAACCCGAAAAGCAGATCCAGGTCAGTCTCTCCGTCCCCAATAAACTCCTGAACAAGAGGTCTGATAGGAGCTGTTCCGCTTCCACCAGAAACAATAACTAGATTTTTTCCCCTGAACTCCTCCATGGGAAAAGAGTTTCCATAGGCTCCTCTCAGAAACATATGATCTCCTGGTAATAGGTTGAAAAGGCCATCGGTAACCTTTCCGACTTTTCTTATAAGAAATTCAATCCAACCCTCCTCGTGGTTGAAACCAGCTATGGAGATGGGAGCTTCACCAACTTTTGGAATAGAAATCTGAATAAACTGTCCAGGGAGAGGTTTGATACTTGATTCCACACGGAACAGCCACTCTATTTCACTCTCTTTTTTTATAGTCAGAATTTTTGAAGCTGTAGGTAGGTAGATATTATTCATTATTTTCACCAACTTTTTTATTTAGTTTGTTTATGCAGTTAATGTAGGAGATATACTCAGGACAGGCATCCTCACAACGTCCACATCCTATGCACATATGAGTTCCAAATCTTTTTTTGTAGTCAGAAATTTTATGCATAACCTTAAATCTCATACGGTCTCCAGTTTTTTTACGGAATTCATGATTTCCAGCCATGGTAGTAAATTTGTCCACATGGCAGGAAGCCCAGACTCTTCTACGTTCTCCATTTTTTTCATTGTCTTTGTAGAAAACATCCTGAGTGGTGAAACATGTACATGTGGGGCAGACAAAGTTACAACGTCCACAGGCGATACATCTATCATAATCTCTCCATAGGGGAAGATCTATAATTTTTTCCAGTTCTATATTTTCAGGAATTTCAACTCTCTCCACGTTTTCAGTCACAAACTCCATAGAGAAATCTCTCTCTTCTCCGCTTTGAAAGGCTTCCTTAAAGCTCTCGTCTTTTACATCCACACAAATTTCTGAGTCTGTAATTTTTAGTCCCAGATGATATTCCTCAGTTGTATTGGTACCGAAGGAGGTACAGATACAGCTGTCCCATCCTTTTCCAGGGCAGCCGATAACTGCAAACTTTACCATAGCTTTCATCTCTTCATAGTATGGATCTGAGAATTTGTTGTTTAGGTAGATATTGTCCACTCTGTTTACTCCGTGGAGGTCACAGCTTCTAAGTATAACCAAGGCTTTTTTGGTTCTTCCCTCAGGCTTGATAAATTCTTTTTCAGTGAAGTAAAACAATCTTTGAGTTATCGGAAGAAGAATCTCTTTAGGAGAAAAATTTGATTTTTCCTTTAGGTTTATCTCCTCCACCTTTTTAATTTTTTCATACTTTACCAAATCAGTATCTGAAAAAGTTCCCTTGAAGGGAGAAGTTACAGGAGCATAGATGTCATACTCCTGAGACAGAGATTCTAAAATCCCGTTAAACTGCTCTTTTGTAAATGTTTTTTTCATACTTCCTCCGTTTTTTAAGCTGATTTCTTATTAGATGTAAAATAATAGGCTGCTCCCAGAGCTGCTCCACCCACTGTATTCCCCAGAGTTACAGGAATAAGGTTTGTAAACATAGGACCTATAAATGATGGGTCATGAAAAATTAAAGTTGCATATATTGTCATATTGGCGATACTGTGCTCTAATCCTATTGTTATAAATGCAAATAGGCACCACCAAATCATTATAAGTTTTCCAGATTCAGAAGTCATTTTAAGGGCACACCAAACCCCTAGACAAACTAGGATATTACACAGAACACCCCTAAAAAATAGCTCAAGGAAGGAAGGACCTGCTTTTACTCCTCCTATAGTCTCCATAAATTTCAGAACATCTCCTGCACCAGGTGCAAAATGCTTAGTAAGTCCAGTCAGGTAATAGAGACCGGAAACAAGGATAGCTCCGAAGAAATTTCCAAGGTAACAAACTATCCAAAGCCAGAGAGTTTCTCCCCAGGTAACTTTCTTTTGAAGAGCTGAAATTGTCATAACCATATTGTTTCCGGTAAAAAGCTCACTTCCGGCCATAACCACAAGACTTAGTGCCACTCCGAAAGAGACTCCCATAAGTATCCTTACCCCAAAGGCTCCAGCTACAGGATTGGCAATACCTCCCACAGTGAAAATCAGAAGTATACCCAATCCCACATAGATTCCTGCCAGGGTTGACATAAGAAAATATCTTGAAATACTGCTTTTCAGATAATCTCTCTTTGTCACACCGATGCATCCAACTTTTTCTACCACATCTCTTAACATCTTTCCTCCTAAATATATTTTATTTGAAACTATTATAAATTTTACTGTGCTTCCTCATGGCTTTCCTTTTATTTTTTTTATAAGAAGCTATTCTGACATTATATAGAAAAAAACAGTTTAATAAAGTGACTCTAATCACGTTTTTAGAGAGAGTTATAAAATAAAGGTTTTTAAAGAAGGAAAATCTTAAAATTTAGTGTATATCTTATCCAGAGCAGAGGCTCAAAATTTAAATTAACTGAGGAGGAGTGAATCTATGAGCATGTTTTGTTATCAGTGTCAGGAGACAGCCAAAAACAGCGGGTGTACAGTGAGAGGTGTCTGCGGTAAGCTTCCAGATGAGGCTAAATTTCAGGATCTTATAGTATATGTTACTAAGGGAGTTGCACTTTGTAGCCATAAGCTCCGTAAAATAGGAAAGAAAGACAGTAAAGTAGACTATTTTATTCTTAATTCTCTTTTTACAACAATTACCAATGACAATTTTGATGCTAAAAAACTTCATAATATGGTAGTAGCTGGAACTAAACTGAGAGACGACCTCTATTTACAGTGCCTGAAAAATAATTTAGAGATAGAGGGATACTATATGCATCTCTTCGAGCCTAAAGAGATTCTTTTAGATGAGACAAAATCTCTGGAATTTGCAGAAACAGTAGGGGTACTGAGACATGAAAATATAGATTTACGTTCTCTTGTGGAAACTGTAACTTACGGATTGAAAGGTATGGCCGCTTATGGTGAGCATGCTGCCAATCTGAATTATTATGACGAGGATACTGTTGCTTTTATGGAAAAAGCACTTATGGATATAGAAAATCCCAATATAACAGTGCCTGAACTTATACAGCTGGTACTGGATACAGGAGCTCATGGAGTGAAAGTTATGGCACTTCTGGATAAGGCCAATACCCAAACTTACGGACACCCAGTAGCTGGAACGGCCAATATAGGAGTAGGAAAGAATCCGGGAATTCTTATCTCGGGACATGATCTGCACGATATGGAGATGCTGTTGAAACAGACAGAGGGAACAGGAATAGATGTGTATACTCACTCAGAGATGCTTCCTGCCAACTATTATCCTGCATTTAAAAAATATGGGCACTTTCACGGAAACTACGGAGATTCATGGTGGCATCAGGAGAAGGATTTTGCCACATTTAACGGACCTGTGCTGTTCACAAGCAACTGTATAGTTCCTCATCCTTTCCGTGAGGGAGCAAAAAAATCGGAATTTGCAGGAAAGGTTTTTACAACTAACTCTGCGGCAATGACAGGATGCCCTCATATTGAAAGTGACGAACATGGACATAAAGATTTTTCCCCAATTATAGAGATGGCTAAAAAATGCCAACCACCTGTGGAGATTGAGACAGGGACAGTTACTGGAGGATTCGCCCATAATCAGGTATTACAGCTGGCTGACAAAGTTATAGAAGCTGTTAAATCTGGAGCTATCAAGAGATTTATAGTTATGGCAGGATGCGACGGAAGAATGGCGGACAGAAAATATTACACAGAGTTTGCAGAAAAACTACCGAAGGATACTGTAATCCTGACAGCGGGGTGTGCTAAATACCGTTATCTGAAACTGAATCTGGGAGATATAGGAGGAATACCTAGAGTTTTGGATGCTGGACAGTGTAACGACTCATACTCTTTGGCTGTTATAGCTCTGGCTCTTAAAGATGCCTTCGGACTGGATGATATAAATAAACTTCCTATAACTTACAATATTGCCTGGTATGAGCAGAAAGCTGCTATTGTACTCCTCGCACTTCTGTACCTAGGTGTTAAAAA
>JBOFCM010000195.1:0-58444 GCA_051646055.1 Fusobacteriaceae bacterium | reverse complement strand
ACCTACTGCTGCTACAAGAGCTGCGTCAGCCTGCATCTCATCTTCGAAATCAAAGTCCACTTTTCTCTCTCTTAAGATATTTCCAGCTTCAATAACTACGTCTACTGCCTCATGTTTTGCAGATCCCTTTGTAGAGAATGACATTAGAGCAACTTTTGGCTCTATTCCTGCAACCTCTCTAGCTGTCACTGCAGCTTCTGCTGCGATATCAGCCAACTGTGCCGATGTAGGCTCTGGAATTACCGCACAGTCTCCGAATAATAAAACTTCTCCATACGTCTCCTGCTTCTGTGTAAGCTCCATAACAAATACAGATGAAACTGTTTTAATCCCAGGTTTTGTCCCTACTACCTGTAATCCAGCTCTAAGAACATTGGCAGTCGGAGAGTCTGATCCTGAAACCATTCCGTCCACATCTCCCATTTTAACCATCATAGCACCAAAGAAGTTTACATCTTTCAGAAGAGTTTCTCTTGCTTTCTCTTCTGTCATTCCTTTTGCACCTCTTAACTCAACAAGTTTTGCAACATAAGAATCTAGTTTTGGGGAATTAGCTGGCTCTTCTATAACAACTCCTGTTAAAGACACTCCAACTTTAGCAGCTAGTGCCTCAATTGCCACTTTTTCTCCGATTAAAACAGGTATTGCTAGGTTTTCTTTTACGACATCAGCAGCAGCCTTTATTACTCTCTCATCTGTTGCTTCTGGAAGAACAATTTTCTTTCCTAATTTTGTAGCTTTGGCTTTTACTCCATTAATAAAACTCATCTTCTCACTCCCTATTAACTTATTTTAATTTTGGATTTTTTAGAAATAACTTAAATTTTATTTTTTATTTAATTCTACTTAAACATTCATTTCTAGTTAACTATATTTTAACAGTTTTAATTGAAATTTAACAATCCTATTTTCTTATGTTTTTCAGCTTTTGCATAAATAAAATAAATTATGGAGCTTTTTTAATCGAAAATTGCTTCAATATATTCCTTTACGTCGAATTCTCTCAGATCTTCAACCTTTTCTCCTACACCTATAAATTTGATAGGTTTTTTTATTTCTTCAGAAATACTGAAAAGAACTCCGCCTTTAGCAGTTCCGTCCAGCTTTGTAACTATAAATCCTGTCAGTTCTGTAACCTCATTAAATACTTTTGCCTGTGCAAGAGCATTCTGTCCCGTCGTTCCATCTATAACCAAAATAGATTCATAAAACTGGTCACCAATTTTTCTTTTAATTATATTGTTTATTTTTTCTAGTTCTGCCATAAGATTATTTTTATTATGAAGTCTTCCTGCAGTATCTATTATAGCTACATCAGCACCTTTTTCCTCCGCTATTTTGAGAGTATCAAATACAACAGCACCTGGATCTCCTCCCTCTTTTACCGGTTTCACTATTTCGGCACCAGCTCTTCTAGCCCACTCTTCGACCTGTTCCACTGCAGCAGCCCTAAATGTATCTCCCGCACCTATCACAACTTTTTTACCTTCTTTAACATATTTAGATGCCATCTTACCGATGGTAGTTGTTTTTCCTACACCATTTACACCTACTACAAGAATTACGTTCATTTTACCCCGTTGTAATTTTATGGTATTCCCTTCTGTTACAAGAAAATTTTCCATAACACTCTTAAGAACTGGATAAACCTCATTAGGCTCCTTTATGCCTCTTTTTTTCACCTCTTTTTCCAAGGCAGAAATTATCTTCAGACTCATATCCAACCCTATATCTGACTGCACTAGAAGTTCTTCCAATTCGTCATACATCTCGTCATCAATAACTGTTCTGCCGGTGAAAAATTGAGCTAGCTTTCCAAAGAGCCCCTGTCTTGAGTTAAAAAGTTTATCCTTCAGAGATGTGAAAAAACTTTTTTTCTCTTTGATTACAGTCTTCTCTTCTGCTTCTTGCTTTTTCGGCTCTTCAAACTCATCATCTTCGCTTGGCTCTCCAAGAGATTCCATGGTATCTCTCTCATCTCTTGCATCCAGTTCTTCACTGTCCAGCTCCACCTTTAGGAGTGACTCCACTTCTGACTCCAACTCCTCTTCTGCTTCTTTATGCTGATTTTTTGCCTCTTCAAGAAGTTCCTTTATCTCTAATTCCTTATTCTCATCTACTTCTGTTTTTTTTCTTTTAAATAGTTTATCAAAAAATCCCATCTCAACCTCCAAATTTTTCTATTTCACTATACCATAAGATATTTTCTAATTCAAGGCAAGTTCTTTTAAGTTTTATCTGGAAGCTATTTTTTTTCTAAGATACTTCTCACTGCAAGTATCCCCATTACCGCAGCTATATTCAATCCACTTCCATATCCTGAACCATCTCCAGCTGCATAAAGACCTTTTATATTAGTTTGCATATTTTCATCTATTCTAACTCTAGTACTTCTGAATTTTATCTCTGGGAAATAAAGTAACAGATCACTAGAAGCAAATCCTGGAGTGATTTTATCATGAACTTCTATAAATTGCATAATATTATCAAGTATTCTCTTAGGACATGCTAAAGCTATATCTCCAGCTACGTAGTCATTAGTAGTAGGAATTATATTCAATCTTGCCAGAGACTCATCTGTAGATCTATGTCCGGCTTTTAGGTCACCATAGGACTGAACAAGAATTTTTCCTCCAGTCAGCATAGAGGTTATTTTTGCCAGAGATGTAGCATATTCAAAAGGCTGATTGAAAGGATGTGTAAATGTTTTGGTACAAAGCAGTGCCAGATTTGTATTAGTAGATTTTTTATCTTTATAGGCATGACCATTTGCAAGAACCACATCATCACTATGCTTCTCTACAGCTATGAATCCACTAGGATTACTACAGAAAGTTCTCATCTTATCTTCATATATCGGAGTATAATATACCATCTTAGCCTCATAGAAATTTTCATTTATATCTTTCATAACTATATCCGGTATCTCAACTCTCACACCTAGATCAATGGCTCCGTTTTCAAAATTTATCCCCTGATTGATACAGATATTTTTTAATTTTTTTGCTCCACTTCTTCCTACAGCGACAATTATATTATCAGAAAAATAGCTCTCTTCATTTCCTTTGTGAGTTACCTTAACTCCCTTAACTTGCCCGTTCTCAATATGGAACTCTTCTAAATCTCTCTCAACCTTAAATTCTACTCCAGCTTGGAGAAGGTGAGTTAAAACTCTTCCATAAAGTTTTCTAGATCCATCTGTACCTAAATGCATTGTTGGAGTATCTACGAGCTGGACACCATTTTCTATACATCTTCTTTTTATTTCCATCATAGTCTGATTATATGTAAGACCTGAAGGTTTCTCATCAAAACCAAACTCTTTATATATATCTACAACGTAGTTTATAGTCTCATTTACTATCTGTTTCCCAACTATAGTATGCACATCTCCACCTACACGGTAATCCATGTTGAACTTAGAGTCTGAAAAAGCACCCGCTCCACTTACACCATATATGATTGCACAAGTTGGACATTTTACACATGTTCCTGTTTTCTCTTTAGGACATATTCTGTGCTCCAACATTCTTCCTTTATCTATTACCAGCACCTTTAAGGCCGGATTTTTTTTCATAGCCTCATATGCTCCGAAAACTCCTGCCTGTCCTCCACCTATAAATATAATATCGTATCTCATTTTTACCTCCAAAGTTTATCTATTCGTCTTCCCAATCTATATTTTGATTGTATGCGTTTTTAGGCAGATTAGCGTGAATCTCTCCACTATTTCCTCCATAGTTTAAATTCCAACCGCCTTTTAAATTCCCCTTTTTAAAATTCTGAACGTCATAAACTTTATTACTCTCAGCAATTCCCTCTGTTTCCGGTGTAGATGCTAGCCTCTCTTTTCCATAAATATCTGCGAAAGAGATCTTTTTTCCTTGAGAATCTGAATGATCCAAAATCCTCAAATTATCGTTTGCTCCTTCTCTTATCAGATCCGGATATTTTCCCGTCAGTTGATAGTATTTTTCTAGAGCAATTCTTATCTCTCTCATATTTTTCATAGTCAGTTCAGTTTTTTCAACATTTTTCACATCACTTATCTTATTCTTTGTCCCATAAAATACAACTATACCTACAACAAAAATTATAGCTGCAATCTCTCCTAAAAAATAGATACTTTCCCTAATTTTCATCCCTATTTCCTTATCTTTTTGGTTTTATAAATGCAGGTCTGATTATCCCTTCAACCTGCTCAGGCATTGTAACTTCCACATGGAGAGGTCCTCTCTTAACCGTTATCCATCCCAATCCTTTAAATGCCAATTCTTCTCCAGTATGAACTGTGAGAAGTTCTTTTTTCTTTTTGATAGCTCTATATTCATCCACACATTTTTCACATGGAATTTTGAAAATATCTACTCTCTTCTCAAGAACATACTCTTTCTGCTTTTCAACATTTGTTTCTAAAAAATTTACATTTTTCGAAGCATAAACTGAAATTATAGGCTTGGCTTCCTCTATCTCTGTAACTCTCAGTTGAATAAGATCCCCTAAAAAAAGAACTCTATCCATATCTAGCTTGTAAGTTTTTCTAGATATTTCTCCTGAAGGAATTATTTTTAGATTACATTCTCCACACACTAAATCTGAAACTCTCCCCTCTGGTATAAGTCCCGGTGTATCTATTAGAGTTATTTTTGTTTTTGGAATTTGGCATCTATTTATTTTAAGAGTAGTTCCAGGATACTTTGAAACTGTTACAAGTTTCTGTCCCAATAATCTGTTTATTATGCTGGATTTCCCAACATTAGTTACTCCCATTACAACTACTTCTACTCCTTCAGGGTAGAAATGATTTATTTTCTTGAAAATTCCATTTATTCCATATCCGTTTTTAGAGCTTACAATGGCTATATCCAGTGGTGCTATCCCCTCTTCTGCCAGACGATTTTTTACCCAGTTAGCAACTTCTGAAGGATGCTTATCATCAGGTATAAGATCCAATTTGTTTATAACTATAATCGATTCTTTCTCCCTTAAAATATCTAGTATCTCATCATCAAAAGATCCTTCGAAATCTATTATATCAAAAACAGGCAGTGCCAGTTCCGCTGAGTCTGCCGCAAGAGTTACCTCTTTTCTATAATCGCTCTTATTTACTTCAACAGGAATATTTGTTCCATAGTTTTTTATTTTAAAACATCTTTGGCAATAATGTTCAGTTCTCTCCGATTCTAATACCGAAGGCTGAATATATCCATCCTTGTTTGGATATTCAGTCTGCAGCTCTATCCCGCATCCTACACAATTTTTTTTCATCTGTATCTCCTCGCTCTCTATATTGTCTCTACACATATATTTGAATTTGTATAAATACACATTTCTCCGGCTATTTTCATAGACTCTATAGCTATTTCTTCTGCCTCAAGAAGGCTGTGTTTCATAAGTGCCTTAGCTGCTGCATAGGCATAATTTCCACCACTTCCTATTGTTGCTATTCCTTCTTCTGCCTCTATTACATCTCCTGTTCCTGAAACTATAAGAAGATTTTCTCTGTCAGCCACAATAAGCATAGCTTCCAAAAATCTAAGTGCTTTATCATTTCTCCACTCTTTCGCCAATTCCACTGAAGCTTTTTTTAGATTTCCGTTATATTCATCCATCTTATTTTCAAACTTTTCCATTAAAGCGAAGGCATCTGAAGCTGTTCCCGCAAAACCTGTTAAAACACTATAGTCATCTAATTTTCTTATTTTTTTTGCATTGTTCTTAAAGATCACATCTCCAAAAGTAACCTGACCATCTCCTGCCATGGATACTTTTCCATTCTTTTTTATAGCCACTATCGTAGTAGCTTTTAACTTTTCCATTCTTCATTTACCTCTATTCCATATTATTTGCACTTTTAAAATTTTTCAGAACCTCATAATATTTTTTTGTAAAATCCAGAGTTGAGTGACCTAAAAGTTCGTGGACAAACTTTATATTCATACCTTTAGCAAGAAGATAAAGAGCATATGTATGTCTCAACATATGAGGGGTTACTTCTTTTTTCAGCTCCCCTTTTTCCACATATCTATCCAGAATCCTTCTCAAAGATCGTGCACTTAACCTTGTAGCTGATCCATTCACAAATAGTATATCTCGGCTGTATTTCTCACCATATTTTATCTTTTTTTTCTCGATATATCTTTTTATATATTCTGCAGCTCTTTCGCTAAAAAAAACCACTCTCGAAATTTTTCCATCAAAAATCTTTAGTTCTCTACCTTCAAAATTTATGACACTTTCTCCCAATTTTAGAAGTTCTTGAGATGTGATTCCTGAAGAATATAGGAGCTCGAACATCGCTCTATCTCTCAACCCATTTACACTGTCCGTTTCTATAGATTCCCGGATTTTATATAGTTCTTTTAAAGTTATAAATTCCGGTGCTTCAGCTTCAAATTCAGGAAAATCTACCAACAATATAGGATTTTTGCCTATTACCTCCCTTTTTTGAAGGTGTTTAAAAAAAGTTCTTAGGGTGGAAATTTTTCTATTAATCGATCTTTTTCCCACATTTTGTTTTGATAAGAAATCTATAAATCCTCTCACAATAAACTGATCTATTTCCCGCAAAGAACAATCTTTCCTGTGACTTTCTAAAAAATTGCAAAATTGTTCCAAGTCACTTCTGATGGATCTTATACTGTTGTGGCTCCTACCCTCGCCCAATTCCAGAAAATAGAGAAAATTCTTAGCCTCTCTTTTTATCTCCAGCACTTTGCACCTCTTTTTATCTTCCCTCTTCTATATTTCAGATATTTTTGTCTCCAGATAATCCAGAGCTATTTGGGATATTTTGTTATATTTTTCTTTCTTATCTCTTATTCTCTCATCAAGAGATCTTATGACTCCGAAGTTTGGTCCCATAGGTTGAAAGTTTTTCTTTTCTTCTGTTATATATTTTATTATAGCTCCTATTGAACTTCTGTCATCCAATGTAAATTCAGGCTTCCCATCTAATTTATGAGCTATATTTATAGCCGCCATAAGTCCGGTTGCAATGGCACAAACATACCCTTCACCACCTGTTATCTGACCTGCAAAAAATATCCTTTCATTAGACTTAAGATTCAAACTCTCTTTCAATAATTTTGTAGAATTTATAAAGGTATTTCTATGCATAACTCCATATCTTACAAATTCAGCATTTTCCAGTCCAGGTATCATAGAAAAAACTCTTTTCTGCTCTCCGAATTTGAGGTTAGTCTGAAATCCCACAAGATTGTACAATTTCCCCTCTTTATCATCTTGTCTCAGCTGGACAACAGCATGATCCCATCTTCCTGTTTTAGGATTAGTCAATCCCTTGGGTTTCAGAGGACCAAAAAGAAGAGTTTTTTCTCCTCTCATGGCTATTCTTTCTACAGGCATGCATGCCTCAAAAAGTTTCTCTTCTTCAAACTGTTTAAGGGGTGCTCTCTCTGCAGTTATAAGATTGTTATAGAACACCTCATATTCCTCTTTGTTCATAGGACAATTGATATACTCTCCGTCCCCTTTGTCATAACGGGATTGAAAATAAACTTTCTCTTTATCTATCGACTCAAAAGTAACTATCGGTGCTGCTGCATCATAAAAATATAGATCTTCTGAATTAGTTAACTCTCCTATTTTTTTAGAAAGTTCTGGTGAAGTTAGCGGACCTGAAGCTATTAAAACTATACTATCCTTTGGTATATCTTTTAGTTCTTCTCTTATAATTTCTATATTTTCACAATTTTCAAGTACTTCTGTTACTTCTTCTGAAAAACCCTCTCTATCCACTGCTAAAGCCTGTCCCGCTGGAACTTTATGTCTGTCTGCAATCTCTATTATTTTCGAGCTCATTCTTCTGAGTTCTTCCTTCATAAGTCCGGAAGCATTCCCCAAGTGGTCGCCACCCAGGGAGTTACTGCAAACCAGCTCTCCAAATTTATCTGTACTATGAGCCTCTGTAGTTTTTTCAGGTCTCATTTCATAAAGTTTTACTTTTATTCCTCTTTTTGCCAATTGGTAGGCAGCTTCACTTCCTGCCAATCCGGCTCCTATTACTACAACTTCTCTTTTCATTTTTTCTCCATCTCTATTATTTATTCTTTTTAGGTCGGTCTATTAATCGCCTTTTGGAAGTTTTCTTATATTTTTACACTCAGGATATCCTGTACAACTCAAGAATTTTCCCCAACGCCCTCTATTAAGTTTAAAAGGTTTTCCACATTTTTCACAGACTCCGGCTGCTTTTATTATTGCATCCTCTTCCTGCTGTATTTTGTCCATTTCCCATTTAAGCCTTATTATTCCGTCTCTTTCTTGAATCTCTCCGTTCATGAGTTTTTTCTTTATCTCTCCTGGAAGGGATATTCTGATTCCATCCTCTTTAAATTTAGAACTTTCAAGATAACTTCCAAATCTTCCGACCTTTAAAAGGCATGAAGTTCCATCTTCTGTAACCACATCTGTTGGCACTCCTTCTTTCCCTTTATCTCTCTCGACTATCTGGTCTTTTACAAAAATTTCTCCAGCCTCGATTTCCTCTTGTGAAAGTTTTATCCCTTTAAGAGTTATTTTTTCAGGGCATTTTTCATCAGGACACTCTAGATATTTTCCAAATCTTCCTGTTTTCATAAGCATATAGGTATCCGAACAACTGCATTTCACGTCAGAAGTCACAATTCTTTTGCTTTCCTCTTCTAAAATAGCCTCATACTTCTCCAGAAAACCAGAAAGCTCCTGGTAGAACTCTCCCAACACTTCTGTCCAAATCAGATCTCCTTCAGCTATTTTATCCAATTTATCTTCCAGCTCAGCAGTGAATTTAACATTCATTATATTCGGAAAATTTTCTTCCAACTTATTCTTTATGGAATAACCCAATTCTGATGGAATAAAACTTTTTCCTTCAACCTCCACATATTCCCTTTTTTTCAAGGTATCTATTATTGAAGCATAGGTGGAAGGTCTTCCTATCCCTTCCTGTTCAAGTTTTTTCACTAAAGAAGATTCCGTCAGTCTTGATGGAGGCTTCGTCCAAAGCTCTTTTATATTGAGTTTTTGGAGTTTCTTTATATCTCCAGGTTTTATATCTGGGAAATTTCCGAGCGGAAGTTCCTCCTCATCTTTAAAAATTTTATAATATCCATCAAATTTTATTTTATTTATAGTTCCTCTGAAATCAAAAATATCACGGTTCAAAACAATTTCAAACTGCTCATATGCCATATCTGCCATCTGAGATATGAGAAATCTATCCCAGATAAGCTTATACAACTTATATTGATCTCCATCTAATTCAGTTTTTATTGAATCAGGAGTCAGATTTACATCAGTAGGTCTGACTGCCTCATGAGCATCCTGAATTTTTTGCTTTGTTTTAGCTGCCTTCTGCTTTCCTACGTATTCTTTTCCATAGCTATTTGCAATAAATTCCTCCGCCATATTCTTTGCTTCGTCCGAGATTCTCACAGAGTCTGTTCTCATATATGTGATAAGACCTTTCTGTTCTCCCTTTATATTTAGTCCCTCATAGAGGCCTTGAGCCACTCTCATTGTTTTTGTGGCTGAAAAACCTAAATATGAAGAAGACAATTGCTGAAGAGTACTTGTTTTAAGAGGCTGCGGAGGAGATTTTTTTCTGTTTTTAGATTCTGCCGTAATTACTATAAATTCTGAATCTTTTCTGAATTTTTCCAACTCTCTGACAGTCTCTTCATCTTTAAGAAGATCAAATTTCTTTCCGTTTACTTTATTTAAAGAAAGCTTCAAGTTATTTTCAAATTCTCCTGCAACATCCCAATACTTTTCTGGAACAAAACTTTTTATTTCATCTTCTAAATCGCATATAAGTTTCAATGCCACCGACTGAACTCTTCCAGCACTGGTATTTGCAGATACAGATTTCCATAGAAGAGGACTTATCTTGTACCCCACTATTCTGTCCAGAATTCTTCTGGCCTGCTGGGCATTTACCATCTCCATATTTATTTTTCTTACATTTTTTATAGACTCACTTACTGCTCCTTCCGTAATCTCATTGAATTCTATACGATTGAGCTCTCCTTCTGGAAGTTTCAGTGCTGTCGCTATATGCCAGGCTATCGCCTCTCCTTCTCTATCTGGGTCTGATGCCAGGTAAACCTTCGAAGCTTTTTTAGCCAAAGCTTTCAAATTATCTATCAGCTCTTTTTTTCCTTTTACCGTGGAATAGTTAGCTTTAAAATTTTCCTCTATTTTAACTCCTAAAGTAGTCTTGGGAAGATCTCTTACATGACCATAAGACGCTGTTACCAGATATGAATTACCTAAAATTTTTTCAATAGTTTTCGCCTTAGCTGGAGACTCTACTATTACTAGTTTCTTTTTAGACAAGTTATCCACTCCATTCTTTTTTTATTTTTTTCTTCTATACGCTCCTCCAGGAACGCTTGTCACTAACTGTTTTATTTCTAATTCAACTAGAAGGGTTAGAACCTCTGTAGATTTTAATCTAGTATCCATAATCAGTTCATCTAAATTCTTCGCCCCAATAAGTTTATCATATACTAGCTTCTCAAGTCCAGTCAACTTTAAATCTATATCATCGTTCTGGATTTTTTTTTCTTTCATGCCATACTCACTGAAAATATCGGATATACCAGTTACTAGTTTTGCTTGATTATTTTTTATCAAATTATTACATCCCTCTGAAAACGGAGAAAATATTTCTCCAGGCACTGCAAAAATATCCCTTCCTTCCTCCAGAGCGAATTCCGCAGTTATAAGACTTCCACCCTTAATTCTAGATTCGGTCACTAGAACTCCTTTAGATAAACCCACTATTATCCTGTTTCTTTGAGGAAAATTGTAGTTGTGAGGTTCTGTTCCCAATGGGAACTCCGAAACTAAAACTCCATGGCGAGGTATAAGTTCCCATAGTTCTCTATTTTCTTTGGGATAAATCACATCCAGCCCACTTCCCACAACAGCAACAGTATTCCCCCCCAGTGCTATGGTCTTCCTATGACATATTGTGTCTATTCCCAATGCCAGTCCGCTTACTGTGGTAATTCCACCTTTAACTATTCCTTCTACGAATTTTTCTGTCGTCCCTCTTCCATAGCTGCTGGGTTTCCTTGTTCCTACTACGGCCAAAGAAAAATCTTTTAATTTTTTTACATCTCCACGACAATATAGAAAAAGTGGTGGTGATGCTATATTTTTTAGAGATTCCGGATATGCTTCATCCTCTATAAATATAAGTTTCACTTTATTTTGTACCAATTTATTCAACTCTTCTACCAGATCTATATTTTTGGCTGTCTGGAGTTTTTTTAAGGCTTCTTCATCAAATTTAAGGTATTTTATAAGCTGCTCTCTCTCTAACTTATAGATTTCCCTATAATCCTTGGTTATCTTGAGGAGCGCTCTTATATAACTGTCACTGAGCCCCGCACATCTCAATCTATACCATTCCATAGTCCCCCCCATTTTTTCATCTATTTGCTATAGGATCTTGCCAAAAGTTTTTTTATAAGTGTCGATTCTGGAAATTCTCTGTTTCCATCTTCTAAAACATCTCTTGCCTCTCTAGTTTTCCCTATAAGCATATAGAGGTCTCCTAGACCTGCATAATAATACTCATTTTTTTCTAAAAATATACACTGTTTTAAATCATTTATGGCCTTGTTATACTCTTCCAGTTCCCTGTATGCAAGAGCTCTCCCAAAATATCCTTCTGCAAAGTCCGGAGATTTTTGTATAAGTTCGCTATAGTATTTCACTGCTTCACTGTTTTTCCCAGAAAATCTTGCACTAGTTGCAGCTCCCAGTAGATTTCGTACATTTTCTCTATTTTTTAGAAACTCATTTTTAGCTTCTTCATATCTTCCAATTTTAAAGTAATAATCTCCCTGATAAAAACTTTGGTCTAACTGAGAATAAATTTTTTCACCGTTTAAAATTAAGGCAAAAAATATAAATATTTTCACTCCTGATATGTATGTTTTTTTTAAAAATTTCAACATTCAACAATCTCCTTAACATTTGCTTTGAAGGCTCCCGATTTTAATTTTACAGTTACCTCATCCCCAGGTTTTATCTCTCTTATATTTTTTAAATTTTTTCCTTTAAATTCTGTTATAGAATATCCACTTTCCAGTATTTTCATGGGATTTAAAGATATTATTCTCTCTATCCTTAATTGAAGATCTATTTTTTTTCTCTCTATTATGCTCTCTATCTCTCTATTTATACCATTCTCGAGAGTCATCAATTCATTACTGTATCTTTCTAGCTCTCTATTATAATTCCTTATAAAGTAATTACCTCTTACTCTTTCTAATTCCTTTTCACAGTTTTTTAATTTTAAAAATATAATTTTAGTAACTGTTTTTTCTATTTCTGCAATTTTTCTGCGAAGTTCTTTTTTCTCAGGAATTGCTATTTCCATCGCCTGTGTCGGAGTAGAAGCTCTTATATCTGCAGTCAAATCAGAAAGAAGTATATCGGTTTCATGACCCACCGCTGAAATTATAGGCTTTTTTGAATTATAAAAAGCCATAGCAACTTTTTCATCATTAAAACTCCAAAGATCCTCTATGCTTCCTCCTCCTCTTCCTGCAACTATAAAATCTATCTCTGGAATTCTATTTAAAACCCTTATTCCCTGAATTATCTCATCTACAGATCCAGTTCCCTGAACTTTAGCCCCATACACATAAATATTTATTCTATTGTCTCTTTTTCTTAGAGTTCTTATCATATCTTGAAGTGCAGCCCCAGTATATGAAGTAACTATACCTATATTTTTAGGATAATTAGGAAGTTTTCTTTTATGTTCAAGGCTGAAATAGCCTTTTATTTTCATGGATTCCTTTATTAATTCAAGTTTTTTAAAAAGTTCTCCCAGTTCACTTTCTCTTTCCACATGACGAACCAAAGCCTGTATCTCTCCACGAGCCTCGTAAACTCCCATATCACAGAATAATTTTACTGAGTCTCCCTCTTTTAAATCTTCCATTATTTTTTTCATTTTATAATTAAAAGCTACACACTTAATCTGGGACTCCCTGTCCTTTAAGCTGAAATAGAGATGACCACTTTTATAGTAAGTAATATTGGATATCTCCCCTTTGAGAAATATCTCTCTAAAAAGCTGATTCTCCTCTATAGAAATTTTCAAAATTCTATTGAATTCTGTTACAGTATAAATTCTCTCTACCACTTTAAAACTCCAATAATAATTTTTTTAATCTGTTCATCTCATCTCTTTTTATTATCGCTTCTTCAAAATTGAGTTCTTTCGATAGTTTAGTTATCTCGCTACCCAGTTTTATTATGTATTTTTCTATCTCGCTTCTGGATTTGAATTGTTTTTCCTGATTCTTTTCCATAGAGATCTCTTTAGGGAGACCATAATCTAAATTTATTAGATCTTCTCCTATCTCCCTCACTGTATTTTTAGGATCTATTCCATTTCTGATATTATATTCTGTCTGTTTTTTTCTTCTTCTTCCTGTTTCATCTATTGCTGCCTTCATAGAATCTGTGATAATATCTCCATAAAGTATAACTCGTCCCTGAACATTTCTGGCCGCTCTACCTATGGTCTGTATCAAGGATCTCCTGCTTCTCAAAAAACCCTCTTTATCGGCTTCTAGAATTGCTACAAGTGCTACTTCTGGGATATCTAATCCCTCTCTCAGAAGGTTTATTCCCACAAGAACATGGAATTCTCCCCGCCTCAACCCTTTAATAATCTCTACCCGTTCTAAGGTGTCTATATCTGAATGCATATATTTTACTTTTATTCCATAAGTCGAATAATACTCTGTCAACTCTTCTGCCATTTTCTTGGTAAGGGTGGTCACAAGAATCCTATTACCTTTTTCAGTTTCTATCTTTATTTCATCTAAAAGATTATCTACCTGATTAGATGTCGGTTTTACAGTTATTATAGGATCCACTATTCCTGTAGGCCTTATAAGCTGATCAGCCACCGCGTCTCCGGATATTGACAATTCAAAATCTCCAGGAGTCGCTGAAACAAAAATTGTCTGATTAGAAAGATTCCTGAACTCCTCAAAAGTAAGAGGTCTGTTATCTAAAGCCGATTTCAATCTGAATCCATTTTCCACAAGAGTCGTTTTTCTTGCTCTATCTCCGTTATACATGCCCCTAATCTGAGGAACCGCCACATGTGATTCATCTATATATATGACAAAGTCTTCAGGGAAATAGCTGATAAGAGTATCCGGAACACTTCCTACTTCTCTATTTGCAAGATATCTAGAATAATTTTCTATTCCTTTGCAGTATCCTATCTCTCTTATCATCTCTAAATCATAGGTGGTTCTCTGTTTTAATCTTTGAGCTTCCAGTAGTTTTCCAGCAGAGGTAAAAGCTTCCACTTCTATTTCCATATCCCGATTTATTTCTTTCACTATTCTGTCCAAATCTTTTTCTTCCGTTATATAGTGGGTGGCAGGATAGATCACTATTCGCTCTATATTTTTTTTTATTTTCTGACCTGTTAAACTGTTAATTTCTGAAATAGCTTCTAGTTCATCTCCGAAAAATTCAATTCTATACCCCGTTTCCATATATGAAGGATAAACATCTATGACATCCCCTTTTATTCTGAACTTTCCTCTTTCAAAAGATACATCATTCCTTTCATATCTCAATGCTATTAATTTCTCTATCAGTTTTTTTCTTTCGATTCCACTTTTTAAATCTATGGGTATTGTTGTATTTCTATAAATTTCTGGAGATCCTAAACCATAAATAGCCGATACCGATGCCACTATAATGACATCCTTCCTGTGTATGAGTGCTGCTGTAGCCGCATTTCTAAATTTATCTATCTCATCATTTATCGCCGAATCCTTTTCTATATAGGTGTCTGTAGATGGTATATATGCCTCAGGCTGATAATAGTCATAATATGAAACAAAATATTCCACTGCGTTTTCAGGAAAAAAACTTTTATACTCTTCGTAAAGCTGAGCTGCCAATGTTTTATTTGGAGCTAATATAAGTGCTGGTTTCTGAGTTTTTTCTATAACATTGGCAATTGTAAATGTCTTTCCAGAACCTGTAACACCTAAAAGAGTCTGGTCTTTTACTCCCTCTTCTATATTTTTAGAAAGCTTTTCTATCGCCTCAGGCTGATCACCAGTGGGCTCATACTTAGAAAAAATTTTAAACATTTTTCACCTCTGAACAAGTTTATAAAAAGTAATAAAAGGGCGATTTTTTCTCAATCCCCCTCCCATTTTCCACATAATTACTCTTCCAAATACAGGGGAGGCTCTACCGAACATATAACTTTTCTCCCCTTTACAGCCTTAATCAGAACTAGATTTGAAACCTCTCCTGCACTGTGGTACACAAACTTCAGTCGCTCTAATGTAAAATCACAATTCGCTAATTCACAAATTATTTCAGAAATCCTGTGTGATCTATGCACCATATAAAAAGAGCCTCTAGGTTTCAATATCTTTTTAGCATTTACAATCAGTTCTCTCAAAGTAAGCTCTATCTCATGCCTTGCTATACTTTTACTTATATTATCATTTATATTTTTACCATCCACTGTCATATAAGGTGGATTGCTCACAACTACATCATAACTATTTCTCTCTCTGAAATCCTTTATATTGCAGTTCACTATTCTTATTTTATCCTTTAAAGAATTTAAGCAGATATTTTCCTCAGCCAATTCTGCAACCTCTTTTTGAAGTTCAATACCTGTTATATTATCCGCTTTCTCTTTTATTGCAAGAAGAACAGGTATTATACCATTTCCTGTTCCTATATCCAAGACTTTTGAAGATTTTTTTTCATTATAAAAATCTGAAAGTACAACTGAATCCACTGAAAATCTGAAGCCTTTTTTAAACTGGTATATTTTGTATCCTCCAAACAACTCAGTTATATCCTTCATATTTTTTACTCCTTTTCTAAAATTTTATGAGCCTTTTCCTCTGCTGAAGATACATTTTTTAGTTTGCTTGCTTCTTTTTTATTAAATATTATATCCTCAATATTTAATTTTTGAATTCCTTTAGTTTCAGTATCAGCATAGAGGAATCCGTTTAACGGGCTTATACTTAAAACTTTTCCGTTTCCAAATTCTGTTTTCACGTACTGGTTAACCGCAGGATACTTTCTCAGTGCTTCCTCATATTGGTGGTACTCGTAGTTTATACAACACAGAAGCCTTCCACACACTCCGGAAATTTTTGCCGGATTTATTACAAGTCCCTGATCTCTTGCCATTTTGATGGATACCGAATCAAATTTATTTATAAAACTTCTACAACAGAGCTCTTTACCACATATCCCTATATTCCCCAATATTCTAGCTTCATCTCTCACACCTATCTGTCTCAGTTCGATTCTCACTTTAAATATATTAGCTAGATCTTTTACCAGTTCTCTAAAGTCTATTCTTCCCTCCGCTGTAAAATAAAATATAAGTTTTGTTTTATCAAAAGTATATTCAGCTTCTATAAGTTTCATAGAAAGTTTATGTTTTTTTATTTTTTCTTTGCAGATTTCTTTAGCTTTTGAAGCTTCTTTTTTAAGTGCTTCGTAGATTCCAACTTCCTCTTCTGAAGCTTTTTTCAGAACAGGTTTAAGGGGAAGCACCAACACTCTCTCAGGAAGGAGCATAGGTTTTCCATACACAAGACCTATCTCTTTTCCTCTGACTGTATCTACTACTACCTTATCCCCCTTCTTATATTCTGTATCATCTAAAACCTCAAAATAATATCTCTTCTTAGTTATTTCAAACATTACCCCTAAAACTTTATAATGTTTTTCCTCTTTTTTTTCTATCTCTTCATGAACGATATCCCTATCGTTATTTATATTTTCCAAAATATCCTCCTAAATTTAATATTCTATCAATCCCTCTTCTAAAAAACTGAAATGGGAATCTTTCCCTATTATTATATGGTCTAAAAGTTTTATCTCCACCTGATTTAGAGCTTCTCTCATTCCTCTGGTGACCTCTATATCACTTTTGGACGGTCTGATATTATTACTAGGGTGGTTATGTGCCAGTATAACAGATTTGGCCTTATTTTTAAAAGCTTTTTCGATTATATTTCTAGCTGTTATCTCTTTCAACTCACCATTTTCTTCATATTTTACGGAAAGTGTTTTTTCTGTACTCTCCTCTATAACTCTATGTTGTTCTGTAATTTTTTTTACAATTTCCCTAGCATATACAGCACTTCTGTCCAAAGTTCCTTCAAATACAGTTCCGCTTCTTAAGTCAGGTGTATCTATAACCTGATTGGCAGAATTTAAAAAAAGTACAAAAAAATTCTCCCTGTCCCTGAAACCAATTCGGTTTTTCAGATATGATATAAGTTCTTTTTTGCTTGTTATTGTTTCTCTCTCCTGCTTCTGACCCTTATTATTTTCATGGAAGATAACTCCATGAAAATCTCCTAAAAATTTAAGAAATATAGCAGTATTTTCTCCCACACCTTTTACAGATTTCAATTCATTTATATCCGCTCTGAGAACGCCCTCCAAGGTTTGGAATTTTTTTAGCAGCTCTTTAGCCAAAGGCTTTACATCTCTCTGTCTGAAGACAAAGGTAAGAAGAAATTCCAGTTGCTCATATCCATGATGAAATCCATCTATTCCAGAATTAAGATACTTTTCTCTCAATCTTTCCCTGTGACCACTGTTTAAATTTTCCACGTTTTTGATCATAGATCTTGCCCCCTATTTTATCAAACGGTAAACTTCTTCTTCAGTTTTCATTCCTCCGGCAATTGCCATGGCACATTTTGCCATACCATGTAAAAATACTGCTCCAGTTCCCTCTCCTAGCCTCATTTTCATATGAAGCGGAGCTTGACTCTCCAATTCTTTCAATATAATCTCCATACCTGGCTCTTCACTTCTATGGGACATTATTATATAATCTTTTATTTTGGGTTCAATTCTAACTGCCACAAGAACAGCTACCGCTGATATAAATCCATCCACTATCATAGGTCTTCTCTTAGCCGCTGCTCCCAAATACATCCCTACCATAGTAGCTATATCATAACCTCCTACTGTAGCGAGAATCTCTATAGGAGTTTTATTAAAAAGATTATATCTTTCACATGATTCTACAATGATTTTTTTCTTTCTGTCAAGAGCAGAATCAGATAATCCTCCACCTCTTCCAACTATTTCATCTATATTTCCTCGTGTCAAAGCATACAATATTGCTGAAGAAGTTGTCGTGTTTCCTATTCCCATCTCTCCATTGGAAAAAAGAGTATAGCTATCCGAATATCTCTCCATAATTTCTATGCCTAATTCTATAGCTTTTTTACACTCTATAACTGTCATGGCAGGTTCATATAAAAAGTTTTTACTTCCATAATTTATTTTTTCTCTCAAAAGATTTTTATACTCTTTTTTTATATCTCCATTGATAGCGACATCTACCAGTTTCAGATCTATATTCAGATTTTTACATAGTATTCCGATAGCGGCTATTTTTTGCAGCATGGCTTCTGATACTATCCTTGTATATTCTGTCGGACATGAGGAAACTCCCTCTTCCACTATTCCATTATCTGCGGAAACTACCACGTGGAGAGTTTTTTCTATTTTATAATCTATAGTCCCTGTAATTCCCGATATTTTTATAGCTAGTTCTTCGAGAACACCTAAACTTTTAGCGGGTTTCATTTTCCCGTTCAAATTATCTTCCATTCTTCTACAGACTTTATAATCCAGCTCTTTTATATTAGCTAGAGTTTTTTCCAGTTCAATCATCCCATGCTCCTATATTAAATCCTTCTAGTACAGGGAAGCCCTCATTGAAATCGATGAGAGCTATCCCACCATTCTTCAGAGAAAATTTCCAATATGCCTCCAAATCTTTGGAGAAAAAATAACTTAGTATGGAATTAATAACTCCCCAGTGAGTTACAATAATATTAATCCCCTTCAAGTCTAATTCTCTCTCTATAAAAGATATTACTCTCCCCTGAAGCTTTCTTGGAGATTCTCCAATCTGAAAATCATAATCTTCCCACTGAGTAAAAGCTACTTTACTTTCTTGGGGGTATTTCTCCAATATTTCCTCATAGGAGAGACCTTCAAAAATACCAAAATTTATCTCTTTTAAATCGTGAGCTATCTCCTTTGTAAACTTATCTATTCTCATCTCTCCACAAGTTTCCAAAGCTCTTTTAAGCGGGCTTGTATAAATTTTTACGCTCTCTTTTCCCTCTAAAATTTTTTCTATTTTTTTACCAGCTAAAAAAGCCTGATGTTTTCCTGTTTTATTCAGTGAAGGATCCAGCCAGCCAAAAAATTTTTTTTCCCTATTAAGTTCTGTCTCCCCATGTCTTACAAGTATAAGTTTTCCCATATTTCCCCTCTTAAATCAAAAAATATACAGATAGAAGTGTCGCCAATTGACTCAGTTCAAGTACTGCTCCCAGGGTATCTCCAGTTATTCCACCTATCTTTCTCTTCATCACCTTTGCAAAATAATATGAAAGTATCGCTGTCACTGGTACAGTGAATATTACTGTTACAGGCAACGCAAAATATCTGATAACTCCATAGACATACAGTGAAGTTATTACGAAAGAAATTAGAAAATCCTTATAAGATGTATTTTCTACAAAGGATTTTGCCATTCCATTACTTCTAGCATACTCTGAAACTGCACAGTTAAGAGCACTGCTCATTCTTCCTATAACAGGATATATAAGTATAATGGCCCCCATTGGAATCTCCAATGTATCAAGTTCTGCTAGGAGCGCTATCGCCAATATGAAATACATAATAAGTGACATGACACCATTTGCTCCAACTCTTGAATCTTTCATTATTTCAAGCATTCTCTGCTTACTTCTATAACTGAAAATCCCATCAAATGTATCAGATAAACCATCCAAATGTATTCCACCTGTCAAAACTACATAGATCATAACAACCAATGCTGCTATCAAAAGAGGAGAATTTATACTTATAGATAAAATTTTTACTGACGAATACATAATCAGTCCCAATATAATTCCTACCAAAGGAAAAAACTTCATACTCTTCCCGAGTTTCTCCCAATCGATATCATCTTTACCTCCCAAAGGAAGTCTAGTTGTAAATTTAAAAAGCGATATTATACCATTCATCATTTTCCTCCAAGTTTATTCCATTATTTTAACTTCACTTTAAGTCCTGAAACTATCAAATAGGCTTCATCTGCTTCTTCAGCACAGTATTGATTAACCCTTCCTGCTATGTCTCTGAAGTGTCTTGCCAAAGGATTATCCGGGACAATTCCCATCCCCACCTCATTGGAGACAAGGACTAGAACATGTCCTTGTCTTCTGATATATTGAACAAGTCTTTTTAACTCCTCCATTATCGCTATCTCCATTTCCTGTAATCTCTCTTTCCCTATTTTTCCCCACTCTATCTCCAAATTTTCCAACATAAAATTTGTCACTAAATTGGTTACACAGTCTAGTAAAATTATTTTTTTATCTCCCATAGTCTTATCTATCTCTTCTGAAAGATTTTTATATTTTTCAACTGTCTGCCATCCCTCACCTCTCTGCTCTCTATGTTTTTCAACTCTGATTTTCATTTCATCATCATAGACATATGCAGTGGCAATATAAACTTTTTCTCTTTCTCCTCTAGCAACTCTTATATAATTTTCTCCATAGGTACTTTTTCCGCTTCTGGCTCCACCAGTTATATATATAATCTCCCCCATATTTCTCCTTAAAAATAGCTGTTATATTTATAGATTATAACACAATTTTTTTATTTTTTAAACCGCTAGAGTCTATTATTAAAAAATCCCACACCAAAGAACAGTGTGGGATAGAATTATTTTTTATTTTTTAGTAGGTTCTATATGAGCATAGTCTCCGTTTTCTTTATGATATACTACATTCATTTCTCCAGTCGCCGCATTGGTAAATGCATAAAAATCCCTTCCTAAACACTCTAACTGTAGAATTGCTTCTTCGATTCCCATAGGCCTTGGGGAAAGAGATGTAGATACAACCGATTTTACAGCCTCTTTTTCTACTGTTTTTGTTTCAGGATTATACTTCAACCCTTTAACATGGCCAACATGGTGGTCATCTCTTCTTTTCTCTTTTATTTTTTTTATCTGAGTTTCTAGCACATCTGAAACATCGTCTATTGCAGCATATAAATCAGTTTCAGTTGATGATCCTTTCACTACCCCTCCGTTGATATAAACAAGAGCTTCCACTGTATGGTGAGGTCCTGTTTTCAATTTTTCAGCTGAAAGAGTTACGTCGATTTCTAATATGTTATCAAAATATTTCCCCACTCTTCCTATTTTTTCTTCAGCATATTGTCTCATAGCCGGTGTTACTGATAGATGTTTTCCATGGATTATCATTTTCATAAATATCACTCCTTTTAGTGTTTTGCACGGTTCATTGTGTATCTATGTCAATATATACTCTCAGTTAGCTATCTTTCCTTTTTTTAAAAATAAAGTTTTATCACTTATATTTGCGAGTTCCTTAGAATGAGTTACAACAATTATGGTCTGACCTCTTTTCCCATTGATTTCCCTAAAAAGATTGTGGATAGTCTCGCTAGTTTCTTCATCTAAATTTCCAGTAGGTTCATCTGCAAGAAGTATTGCCGGATTATTTATAAGAGCCCTCGCTATGGCTACCCTCTGCTTTTCCCCTCCCGAAAGTTCTGATGGTTTGTGATTCAGACGTTCTCCCAATCCAACTTCATTGAGAAGTTCTATCGCCTCTTTTTCTACTACTTTTTTATTTTTGAAATTATGAACAAGAGCAGGAAGCATGACATTTTCCAAAGCTGTAAACTCAGAAAGAAGATAATGAAACTGAAAAACAAAACCCAACTTTTCATTTTTTAACTTATCTTTTTCTCTATCCTTTATTTTAGATATGTCTGTACCATCTATAATTATAGTACCCTGAGTTACCTTGTCCAGCATCCCTATGAGGTTAAGAAGTGTGGATTTTCCACTTCCGGATTTCCCCATTATAGAGATAAAATCACCTTTTTCTATAACCAAATCTAAATCTCTTATAATATGGAGAACCTCATTTTTTCCCTCATATATTTTATTTACTCCTTTTAATTCTAATACCTTTTCTCTATTCTCTTTTTTATTCATATTTTAAAGCCTCCTGTGTTTCAAGGCTCGCTGCTCTGTAAGCAGGAAAAATACTTGAAAGAAAAATAATTATAAGATTAGCACATATAATTATCATTATCTCTTTTAAAGATATTTCTATAGGAACCTTTTGAATGTAATAGATTGAGGTTATTCCAGGCAAAGAGTAATTTTTTATATACCAAAGTATGAAAAGTGCCAAGGTTGTTCCTATTAATATTCCTACCCCTCCTAGTATGAACCCCTGTATTAGAAATATTTTTTGAATGTTTTTTTTTGAAAATCCCATAGCTCTCATTATACCTATGTCTTTTATTTTTTCTCTTACAAGCATATTAAGCGTCACCCAAACTACAAATCCAGCTATGATTACAATCAGAGAAAAAACTATTATCATTACTGTTTTTTCTAGGGCCAGAGCTGAAAGGAGATTCCGATTCATCTCTCCCCAAGTTCTTCCCATAATTCCAAATTTTTTAAAAATTTCTGAAGATATTTTTTCTGCTTCATAAGGATTCTCAAGCACCACATTTAGTTCCCTCACTTTATCCCCTAAATACGATATATATTGAGCAGACTTTAAATTTATCATTACAACATTGATATCATAATCATAATAGCCTGTCTGAAATATCCCCTTCACTTTAAACTTTATCTCTTTACCATCTGCTGAAACTATAGTAACTTCATCCTCTAAGTTTATTCCTGCTGTGCTGGACATCTCGCTTCCTATGAGAATGGAATCTGGAGACAGATTTATCTCACCGGCAATAATTTTATTTTTAAGATCCATCGTATCTGAAGCAGATTTCAAATCGAATCCCTGTATTTTTATCCCTGAGATATATTCTTTAAAGTCACCTTTATACTTTATAATTCCTTGGGATGGAACATTGGCTATTACTCCCTTTACCCCTTTTATCTCTTTTATCTCTTTTGAAATATTCTCATAAGTTTCAATAGGTTCGTAAGGCTGGATAAGTATATGGCTGCTTATAGACAGCACACTTTTTATCATGTTTTTATCCAATCCGTTAGATATTCCTATGGAAACCACTAAAACTGTTATTCCTATCATAACTCCCACAATGGAGATTAAACTCTGTTTTTTCCTTTCAAACATATGCTTTTTAGCAATAAAAAATTCTATCAAATATCTCTCTCCTCTAAACCTAAAAGGTTTATTAAGCCTTCTACTCCCTCTTCAATAGTTTCATATTTTACAACTTCTTTAAAATCATACTTGTCTATACTTTTCTGATAAAGAGCATCGTAATAATCCTCCATAAGTTTTCCTGCCAATTCCTCTCTTTTTCCTTCTTCGAGAAGTTTTAAAAATTCTTCTGCCAATTCATGAGGAACATATCGCTTAACCTTCATTATACATTCCTCTATCTCTTCATTAGTTGTGGTTGTGAAATAATCTTCCATAACCACCTTTACTCTCAGATCTTTTGTTGTTTCTGCCAAAACGTGTCTTCCCTGGAGAAGAGAATTGTAGACAGTATCCGGTACATAAACATTACCTATTCTTTTACTTTCACTTTCTGCGATAACATATTTAGGTTTATGGGTTCTGAAAAATTCATATATAAGAGACTCGAATCTTTTCTGACTCTGAGCTCTCTCTTCACATAGAGCACCAAAGAAAGACCCTTTATGGTCCGCCATTTTTTCAAGGTCTAAAACACTGTATCCTTTTTTTTCTAACCCGTTTAAAAGTTTAGTTTTTCCTACTCCCGTACGCCCGTGAATTATTACGTACTCCACTCCTGCATTGAGTTTAGGTATCTCTCTGTTTATAAACTCTCTGTAGTTACGGTATCCCCCTTCTAACTTAGAAACTTTATATCCCAAGGCTCCAAAAAAAGCCGTCATAGTTCCACTACGCATTCCGCCACGAGCACAATAAAAAACAATTTTTCTATACTGTTTTGAAAGTTTATTCACCTGATTGAAAATTTCAGGAAGTCTTTCTGAAAAATATTTAACTCCCTCTATTTTTGCCTGTTCAGGAGATACTTGCTTATAAGCTGTTCCCACAACCACCCTTTCTTCGTCTAATAAAATAGGAATATTTATACTTCCTGGAATTCCCTCGGCTTCGAACTCTCCCGGAGTTCTCACATCTACCAAAATATAACCCTTTTCTTTTATCAATTCCTCATATGATATATTTTTCATATTTCCTCCAAATTAACATCATCTTTAATACTTCATTTTACAATGAAATAATAAAAAAATAAAGATTTTTTTCCTGTATAAAAAAATACCCCCTCTCAAAATCGATTATCACGATTTGGAGGAGATACTGTTGCATCCATTTTTTATTTTAATTATCTCTTATTTGGTGGAAGTATTTTAATTTCAACTCTTCTATTTCTAGCTCTTCCATCAGCAGTATTATTGGATGCTACTGGATATTCAGGTCCATAACCTCCGACAGCCATTCTTCTTGAATCTATTCTCTGACTAGCAAGATAGTCAGCCACAGAAGATGCTCTTTTTCTGGACAAATCTATATTATAGTTATAATCTCCTGTATTATCTGTAAATCCTGCTATTTGAATTATACTTTCAGGATATTTGGAAAGAACATAGGCAATCTCATTTAGTGGTCCATAAAAACCATTATTTATACTATATTTATTAGTCGGAAATGTCACTCCACCTGGTAGATAGAGACTTAATGCATCTCCATCTCTTGATATTTGTATTCCAGAGTTAGAAAGTCTTGTTCGGAGCTCTTCTTCCTGTTTTTGTCTATATGCACCCCATCCCATTCCTGCTAAAGCTCCTATTCCAGCTCCAATCAAAGTTCCCTTTGTATCTTTTCCGATAGCCTGCCCGACTATTGCTCCAAGAGCCGCTCCTCCTAAACCTCCTCTTGTTGGAGTCGGTTTTTGTTGATATGCAAAAAGAGACTGAGAAAGTACAAGTCCGCTTAAAACTCCTGCTAAAACTAATTTTTTATTCATTTTGTTCACCTCATAAACTATTTTTAATTTTTGACCATACAGTCAAATGTTACATCTTTTTCCATTTTTTGTCAATTGTTTTTTGATTTTTAGATTATGAGTAACCTTATCACAATATTCTTTTTAAAGCTCTATCTATTTCAATAATTGCTCCTTCAATATTCAGCTCTCTTTTCAATTGTTCAAGTTTTTCTTTTTCATAATTATATTTTATAGGAGTACTTCCATTTATAATCTCTAGGACTTTCGTACCATAATTTTTAAATTTCTGATTTCCTATCCCTCGAATCTTCAACATATCCCATCTGGTTTCAGGTTTCTGTTCCGCTAATTCTATAAGAGTCAGGTCAGAAAATATATTATATGGCGCCACTTTTTCGTCCACAGCTATCTCTTTTCTTAAAATCAGAAGTTTCTGAAAAATTTCATTGTTATAATATTCAAAACTTATTTTCTCTGAATCTCTTCTTTTGACTTTTTTCTCATTTTTTAAAACTTCGTAAGCTTTCTTCTCCAAGAGAAGAACTGGAAAACTTCCAGCTGATTGGGTTATATATTTTTCAGATATCAGGAAATTCACAAATTCTTCCAACCAACCTCTATCAGAGTCCTTCATAATTCCAAAAGTAGAAAGATTTCTAAATCCTTTTTTTTCAAGTTTAGTATCTATCCTTCCCAGAAGAATATTCACCAAAGAGGATACTCCTATGCTTTCTTTTGCTCTTCCTATACATGAAAAAACTTTTTGAGCCTCCAGAGTAAACTCTTCAATATCTTTTAAAGAAGAACAGTTCTGACAATTTCCGCAGTAATTTTTTATTCTTCTCTCTCCGAAATATTTCAAAATATACTCCCTATAACAGCTTTCTAGATAAGCATAATCTACCATTTTATCCAATTTTTTCAATTTGTAAGGTTTCAATTTAAATGTAAGATCCGTACTATTCTCTATAAGGTATTTCTGAACACCTTCATCTTCCTCATAAAAAAGAAGAATAGCCTCTCCAGGGGCTCCATCTCTTCCCACTCTTCCCACTTCCTGATAATAACTTTCAATATCCTTAGGTATATTTCTATGAATTACAAATCTCACATTGGACTTATCTATTCCCATTCCGAAAGCATTAGTGGCCACAATTATTTTCAAATCATCTTTTACAAACTCTTCCTGAGTTTTATTTCTTTCTTCATCTGACATTCCAGCATGATATTTCCCCACCGAAAAACCTTTTAGATTAAGATAGGCATAGAGATTATCCACCTCTTTCCGAGTAGAGGCATATATTATTCCTGACATCTCCTTGTGTGAGTTAATATACTGCACTATAAATCCCTCAGGGTCTTTTCCTCTCTCTACACTGAAGTATATATTGGTTCTATCAAAGCCATCCACATGGATATCACAAATCTCCATAGAGAGTTTATCTATAATGTCTTTTTTTACTTCCTGAGTCGCAGTAGCTGTGAGAGCCAAAATTTGAACTTTTTTCTCAATAGCTCTGATAAAATTTGGAATTTCTAGATAACTTTTTCTAAAATCATGACCCCATTGAGATATACAGTGAGCTTCATCCACGGCAAGAAGTGAAATTTCAATTTTTTTCATAAGTTCTATAAAATTCTGATTAGTTAACCTTTCCGGAGAAACATATAATATCTTTATCCTTCCCACTCTCAAATCTTTTATAACCTGAGAAAACTCCTCTCTGCTGAGAGAGGAGTTTAGATATGCTGAACCTATGCCAAGTATTTTCAAACTGTCTACTTGATCTTTCATCAAGGAAATCAAAGGAGACACAACCAAGGTGATTCCTCTGAAAATAACAGCTGGTATCTGATAGCAGATTGATTTTCCACCACCTGTGGCAACTATACCCAAACAGTTTTTTCTCTCCAGAACAGACTGAATTATCTCAGTTTGTCCTCCTCTGAAATCATCATACCCATATATCTCTTTTAAAACTTTTTTCGCTTCCCTTATCATAAAACTCCTATGTTCTATTCACATTTAGAGTAGCCACAGCTTCTACAAGAATAACAACCTCCTGAAATATCAATGGCTTCTCCGCACTCAGGACAGTGTGCCACCTCTAGCGGGCTCTCCTTTTTTTCCTGAGCTACTAATTTTTCTTTGGCAACCTCTTCACGTTTTTTTATCACAGCTTTTTCTACGTCGTGAAGTCCCATCTCTTTTTCAAATTTCTTAAGGATATTCATAATAGCCGAAGGACATGTACTTCCCCTGCTTACATCTGTCCCTCTTGTTCTTGCTACTGCAAAGGATGTGCATCCACTAACTCCCTCTATGGCATTTTCAAGCATAAAGAGATTTCCTCCTAGTCTCAGTATTCCAGACATATATATAGCTACTGCCTGAATATTTTTTTCACATCCTCCCTCTCCGCTTCTTATTACATAGAGGTCCTGAATAGCTCTTTCAGTAGGCGAATATCCTATCATCACATTTATCTTTCCACAACCTATTCTCAACATATTTGGATAATAAATTGTGTCTGGAGCTATGGGTTTCATCTCTCCTCTAGGAAGCTCCAGTGATTTTTCTTTCTTTTCTTCTTTTTTTGTATCAATGGTCAGGATACCTTCTCTTCTGCATCCACTACGGTATATTGTAGCACCTTTTAGTCCATTTTTCCATGCTTCAATATAGATATTTTCTACCTCTTCCACAGTGGTTTTATTTATAAGATTTATTGTGGATGAGATACTTGCATCTATTCTATTTTGCCATACTCCCTGCATCTTTATTCTGTCAACCGGATTCAAATTCTGTGCTGTAACAAAGAAATCTGGAAGTTCCTCTTCACCTTTCAGAGAATTTTTCTCTATATATTCTCTGGCAATGGGGATAAATACCTTATAGAACTTATCCTCACCATGGAGACTCTCTGTTTTTCTTGTATAACTAAAAGCGAAATTTGGCTCTATTCCTGTGCTCAGCTGCAGCATTGTCCCAATGGAACCTGTAGGAGCTATCGTAAGAAGCTGAGAGTTTCTGAGTCCGTAAGCTTTTATCAGTTCAATAGTTTCAGGACTGGCATTAGTTTTTAAAAACTGTGATTCTAAAACCTTTTCCAGTTTAAATTTAGGGTATGCTCCCTCTTCTTTTGCTAGAAGTGCACTAGCTCTTAAGGCTGAATCAACCATTATCGATGCTATTTTGTCACAAAATTCCAAGGATTCTTGCGAACCATATCTCAATCCCAATTTTATCAAAAGGTCACCAACACCCAAAATCCCAAGCCCAATCTGCCTCCAGTCTCTTACCGATTCTCTTTGCTCCTGAAGGGGATGAAGTGGAAGTCCCTCATCCAATACCTCATTCAGAGCTTTTACAGATTTCTCTACACACTCTTTAAATTTTTCAAAATTGAACTTCCCGTTCTGCTCGAAAGTCGGGAGTATTATGGATCCTAAGAGACATGATCCCCCAGCTGGAAGAGGTTCTTCTGCACACGGATTTGTTCCTGCAAATTCAAATTCATCATCTTCACTGAGGAGATTCCAGTTAGAAATTCTATCCCAGAAAAGTACTCCCGGTTCTGCAAAATCCCAGTTCTGTCTGGCGAACTCTCTAAAAAGAGCTCTAGCATCTATCTCTTTCTCAATAACTTCTCCAGTGTCTGGCACAGTAAATGTTGTCATGTATTTTCTTTTGGCGATAACAGCCTCCATAAACTTTTCATCTATTCTCACCGATATATTTGCCTTTTTTATCTTTTCAAGATCTGATTTTATCTTTATGAAATCTTCTACGTCTGGATGATTAACATCTATCGAGAGCATCAGGGCTCCTCTTCTTCCCTTCTGACCGATAACATCAGTAGTCATATTGTAAAGTTCCATGAAAGAAACAGCTCCAGTTGTATTTTTTGCCGCGTTATTTACTTCACTTCCCTTAGGTCTAAGTTTTGAAATATCTACTCCGCAGCCACCTCCATAAGAATATGTTCTTGCAAGTTTTTTTGCTGTTTCAAATATTGATTCTATATTATCTTCTGGCGGAGCTATTACATAGCAGTTAGAATAAGTTATTTTTTTTCCCACCTTGTGTAGTCCCCTATTAGAAAGGATTCTTCCTGCAAAAATAAACTCCTTATTCTGAATCATATCTGAAAGATACCGTGAACCTCCTGAAACTCTTTTTAACCACTCCAGAAAACTCTCTCCATCAAATTTATATTTTTTATTCCATATATCCTGTCCTAAACTATTTTCTTTTCCTAACCATTGTTCAACTGTCATTCTTTATCCTCCGTTAAAAAAATTTTTTATTTTTTATCACTCAGATAGAATACACTAGTTGTTATCCTTTGTCAACTAAATATAGTGTTTAACTGACTCTTCATCCACTATATATTGTTTGAATGCTGCTGTTTTATTTTTTCTATTCATATTATTTTATTTATTCTATACTTTTATATTGCTTTTTTCTAAAATTTCATTATTAGTTTTTATTGTTTATCTGAGGAACCTCTATTGTAATAACAGATCCTGAATCTCTCCCTATATATTGAGATGCTCCTTTTACAAGATAAGGAAAAATAAGTCTTAAATCTGAAAGTGAATTGTTGTTTACAGAAAGAATTTCCCAAAGCTCCTCCCCTTTAGAATCTTGAGCTTTAATAAGAAGATATTTCTTATAGTATTCGCTTCTCTCTATCACATCTGAAAAAAAAAGATCATCTCCTATAAAACCATTATAGTGGGCTCTATATCCTTCCCATCTTCCATATCCATAACCTACTCCAATTCCTAATCTTACAGGTCTGGTACTAATTTTTTCTTGAATAAATGGTCCCTCAACGCCATAATCAAAACTTATTATATATTGCGCCAATTTTTTATCAAAAACTTTTTTATATCCGTTTTCATAGAGCATGAGGTCTATCTCTAAGGCATAGTTTTTTCTAGCTAACTCTCCACCTATCCCATCCTTATGTCCCTGTTCCAGATAATATATCTTATCACTCTTAGTCTGGATTACAGCATAGGAATCTACCTGAATTTTCACAGGAGAAGGCATAGAACTGCATCCCACAAAAATAAATCCTAGAATAAAAACCAACATAAATTTTTTTATATCCATAAAAAGCCTCCTTAATCTACTCTATTTTTTCTATCTCTTCTTTCAATCTTCTAACTAAAATTTCCAAAATCTCATTATATTCAAATAAAGTTTTTTCTCTTAACTCTACTTTTCTCTCTCTCTCTTCCAGTTTTGATACTATTTTCTTTATATCTTCATTAAAATGTATTCCTGACTGTGCAAACAGAGGAATTAAAAATATTTTATCAGGATTTTTTCTTTCAAATAATTCAAGTAAAATATCCAGTTCTATCCCTTCTTCTAAGGTTATCACAAAACAGTTATCCCTTTTCAGAGAAAGGAGATAACCTATCATACCCAAAGCACAATTCCCTATATCTGTTCCCCCATGACCTACAAAAAGATAAATTCCGCTGCTACTATTAAATTTGCTGATCAATACTTCAGTAAACTCTTTTATCTGGGCTATTGTTCCCAATACGGGTAATAGATTTTTCATTTCTTTAAACTTCATTCTATATTCCATGTTTTTCTCCTCTCTTTCTCTCAGGATTTTCCCCTGAAGGAGATACATGGGTTGAATATACACTTTTTCACAACCAATCAAGTAAAGTTCTTCCAAAGCTTTATCTGTGGATTGCAATCTGATTTCACCATCTTCGCCGAGTTTTTTTATCACAAATTCCGAATCAATAGTTACCATTATTTTAAACTCTGGAAATTTTCCAGAAAAATATTCCTGAACTCTATCATAAATCTTTTGGGATTTTTCTTTTTCTCTTGTTCCGTGATAACTCAAAACTATAGCTTTTCTCATCTTTTTCCACATATTCCTTTATTTTTATATTAAATTGTAATATAATATAGAGTATTCTGTCAATAATTAGGAGGGGATTTTATGGATTCGAAAAAAGAAAAAATAAAAACCATAGCGACCATCATGTTTGCTGCAAAGGGAATTAGAAATACAACTATCCGAGATATTGCTTCATCCCTCAATATTGCGCTGGGTGGTATCTATTATTACTACAAAAGCAAGGAACATCTTCTTCAGGAAATCATAGAAGATTCAATAAATAATCGACAAGTTTTTTTAGAAAATATAGAAAACCTAGATATAAGTTTTGAAAACAAACTCAAACTTATGCTGGAAAGAAGACTTAACTTAAAAAAAGAGAGATATCACCTCTTCCTTTTCGCTAAAATATTTGAAAATGGAGAGTCAAATATGGCCTTCGATGAATATTTTAAAAGAGATCAGTTTTTCGAAAAAATTCTTTTAGCTAATCTGGATAAAATCTCCCCTCAGTATCATAAAGACATTATAAAAATAGGTAGATTCCAGAGTGCAGCTTTCACCAAACTTCTCCTTATGCTCATAGAGGATACAGGGATTCTCGTAACCGATGTGGAAAGCTACGAAAAAATGGTAGACGCTTTTAATGAAAATATAGATATAAAAAAAGAGGTGGAGCTCTTTTTCAACATCTCCTTCAAACCTCTTTTAAAAAACTAAAAGCCCTTATTCTAGGGCTTTTTTTATTATTTTTTTTATCTCTAAGGCTTTTTTAGGATTTCCCTTTCCCGATATTCCTATCTTATAGTCATCCTCTTCTAAAACACTCATAAAACTTAGATTCATATTACTTTTAGAAGTTATATTATTCACTAACATTCCACGTTCTTTACACAATTTCACAATATTACTGTTTACTTCATCCTTATCAGTAGCTGCTACCACAAGAAATTTACCTTCTAGATCTTTCTCAGAAAAACTTTTCCTTATAATAAGAATTTTCTCTATCTTCTCAATTTCCTCAAGAATTTCTGGAGCTACCACTGTAACATGGGCTCCATATTCTTTCAAAGTTGCTATTTTTCTTTTTGCTATCTTCCCTGCTCCAACAACAAGACAAGGCATTCCCTCTATATCAACCATTACTGGAAAAAAATTTTTACCTCTATTTTCCATCTCTTATATTTCCAAAAGCAAGTTTTACCACTTCTAAGGTTTTTTCTATATCCTCATCTGTATGAGCAGCGGAAAGGAAGTGTGCTTCATATTTAGAAGGAGGTGCCATTATTCCATTATCCAGAAGAGTATTAAAATATATAGAATATTTTTCTCCGTTGGATTCCATAGCATGCTTCAGAGTGAAAACTTTTTTAGAATCTGTGAAAAAAATAGTAAAGAGAGAACCACATCTATTTATACAGATAGGTACATTGTATTCCTTTCCCAAAGCTTCTATTCCATCAGTGAGTTTTTTCGTTTTCTTCTCTAATTCTCCATATATCCATTCTCTATTTTCTAAGAGATAACCTATTGTTTCTATTCCTGCTCTCACTGCTATAGGATTTCCAGAAAGAGTTCCTGCATGGTATACTCTTCCCAAAGGAGCAATCATCTCCATTATCTCCTTTTTCCCTCCAAAAGCTCCAACTGGATAGCCTCCTCCTATTATTTTTCCTAGAGTTGTAATATCAGGAACTATTCCGAACATCTCTTGAGCTCCTCCCAGAGCTACTCTGAATCCAGAAATCACCTCATCAAATATAAGAAGAGTTTCTGTCTCAGTACATATCTCTCTTAAATTCTGTAAGAATTCTTTTTCACTCTCTATAAGACCCATATTTGCAGGGATTGGTTCTAGTATCACAGCAGCAACATTTTTTTTCTTTAGATATCCCTTCACTGCTTCTATATCTCCAAAATCTGTAACCAAGGTATCTTTCAGCACTCCCTCAGTTATTCCATTGCTATCCTGATAACCATCTGTGAGAAGTCCAGAACCTGAACTTACAAGAAGAGAATCTGAATGCCCATGATAACATCCGTGAAACTTCAGTATTTTATTTCTTCCTGTAAAAGCTCTAGCCACCCTTACTGCAGACATGGTTGCTTCTGTTCCTGAAGTGGTGAATCTCACCATCTCCATGGAAGGATAGCACTTTAAAACCATCTCTCCAAGTTTTATCTCTCCCTTGGTAGGAAGACCAAAACTGCTTCCCATCTGGATTGTTTCCATAACTCCACTTACTACTCTTTCTGGGTTATGCCCCAAAATAAGAGGTCCCCACGAACAGATATAATCTATATAGCTATTCCCGTCTTCATCGTATATCTTAGAACCTTCTCCCCGTTTTATAAAAACAGGAAAAGATTTATTTACTGAACCGAAGGCTCTTACAGGACTGTTTACCCCTCCAGGAATAATTTTTTTTCCCTCTGCATATATCTTTTCAGAATTATCATATCTCATTATTTTTTATCCACTCTCCTATCTCTTTTGCATGGTATGTTATTATTATATCAGCACCAGCTCTTCTCATAGCATACATATTTTCCATAACAACTTTTTTTTCATCCAGCCATCCTTTTTCTGCAGCAGCTTTTACCATAGCAAACTCTCCGCTCACATTGTAAACAGCGATGGGAAGATGGAAATTTTGAGAAAGCTCTTTCACCACATCTAGATAAGGCATTCCCGGTTTTACCATAATTATATCAGCTCCTTCCTCTATATCATTTTGAGCTTCAATCATGTATTCTCTGGAATTTCTAAAATCCATCTGATAGCTTTTTCTGTCTCCGAAACTTGGAGCTGAATCTGCAGCTTCACGGAAAGGTCCGTAATAACTTGATGCATATTTTACACTATAAGACATTATAGGAATCTCTACATATCCCTCTCTATCCAGTGTTTCCCGTATTTTTTTTACTCTTCCATCCATTTTATCCGAAGGAGCCACCATATCAGCTCCTGCTCTTACATGAGAAAGGGCAATTTGAGATAGGTATTCCAACGTTATGTCATTCAAGACTTTTTCTCCTGAAAGAATCCCGCAGTGTCCATGGGATGTGTATTCACACATACACACATCTGTTATAAGAAGAAAATGAGGAAATTCTTTTTTTATATATCTCAATGCCTCCTGTATTATCCCATTTTCATTGTATGCTTCGCTTCCTATCTCATCTTTTTTTTTCGGAATTCCGAAGAGCAGAAGAGATTTTATACCTATGTTTTTTAAATACTCAAGCTCAGGTTTAAGCATATCTATCGAAATCCTGTACTGGCCCTTCATTGAACTTATCTCAGTTCTTATCCCTTCCCCCTCTTCTAAAAAAAGAGGATATACCAAATTTTTCATAGAAAATTCCACATTGCTCACTAGATCTCTCAAGATCTGGTTACCTCTAGTTCTCCTTGTTCTATTAAACATTCCTATCTCCTTTTATAGACTCAAATATCCCCTGTACATCATATTCTCTAGCTTCAAGTGCCACTTCCATTCCTAATTTTTTCATGGTCTCACTGGTTACAGGTCCTATGGATACAAGTTTTTTTCCTTTGAGGAAAGATATATCACCCTCCAAAGATTGGTGTAGACTTTCAACAGTGGATGAGCTCATAAGAGTTACATATTCAACTTCTTTTAAAGCCTCTGTCACAGCACTTTTTTCCCATAGGAGTTTTTGAGTGGAATAAGCCTCGTATTTATGAAACTCTCTAGCATATTTTTTCTGCCATTCATCACAGTTGCACGGTGATATATCCGAAGTTATAAGAAGTAGTTTGTCCCCCGGATCAGTAAATTTACAGCTTTCTTCTGCCAGTCTTTCCACTTTGTATTCTTCTGGAATAAAATCTGGTATTATTTTATATTCTCTCAAGGTTTCATCTGTCTTTTTTCCCACAACACCTATTTTTTTATTCCCTAAAATTCTCAAGTCTTCTATTTTTTCCATAAAATTTCTTACTCCATTGGGAGAATTGAAAAGTATACACCTATATTTTTTTAAAGATTCCATATCCAACTTATTTTCGTTAGAAACAATTTTTATTAAAGGGAATTCTTTTACAAAGCCTCCTTCCCTTCTGAAGAGTTCTGACATTTCATCACTTTGAGCAGAATCTCTTGTTACCATTATTTTTTTTCCGAAAAATCTCTGGTTCTCTCTCCACATAAATTCATCTCTGAATTTTACCACATCACCTACAACTATTATAGCAGGAGGTTCTATTTTTCTTGCTTCAGCTATTTTCACTATAGTTTCTAAAGTTCCCTCTGTCACTCTCTGAAAAGGTGTTGTTCCCTTCTCAATCACCGCTACAGGTGTATTGGAATTTTTTCCATTTTTTATAAGATCTTCTGTTATTCTTTCTAAATTTTTTATTCCCATAAGAAAGACAAGTGTTCCCTTCAGTTTTGAAATTACTGAGAAATCATGCCACTCCTCTCCTTCTGCAGTATGTCCCGTAAAAACATGAAAAGATTTTGATACTCCTCTGTGAGTTACTGGTATTCCTGCATATTCTGGAACTGCTATACTAGAACTTATCCCTGGAATTATTTCAAAAGGAATGGAATTTCTCCTAACTTCCTCTATCTCTTCTCCCCCTCTTCCAAATACAAAGGGATCTCCCCCTTTGACTCTAGCCACTATTTTCCCTTCTAGAGCTTTTTCCACTATCTTTTTGTTTATCTCATCCTGGATAAGTCCTCCTTCTGTGTTCATTTTTCCCAGATAAATAAATTCAGCTTCAGGTCTAGCCAATTTCAGAATTTTTTCATCTATAAGCCTATCATATATTACGCAGTCTGCCTCCTCAATACATCTTTTTCCTTTAAGTGTCAAAAGTTCTATGTTTCCGCAACCAGCTCCGATTATATATACCTTACCCTTCAACAGCCATCATCTCCCTGATTTTTTGAGCTAAGATTTCAGCAATTTCTTCGCCTTTTTCTCTCTTTTCTAATACTTCACTCCGGTAAATTTTCCCCTTCTCCCAATAGCTTCCTTTAAGAAGAATTTCATCTCCTTTTATCTCACCACTGCATCCCATAGGAGTATGGCATCCTCCATCGAAAATTTTTGAAAATTCTCTTTCTATTAAGACAATCTCTTCAACCGACTTATCATGAACTCCTTTTAGAATTTCTAAAATTTCCCTATCTCCTTCACGACACTGGATATGAAGGGCTCCCTGAGCAGGAGCAGGCATCATCTCTTCAGCTTTAAAATACTGAGTTATTTCGTCCTCTAATCCTACTCTTTTCAGACCAGCTGCCGCCAGAATAATCCCATCATAATCTCCATCCTTAAGTTTTCTTAATCTTGTGTGAATATTTCCTCTCAGATGCTTTATTTCTAAATCAGGTCTGAGCTCTTTAAGAGCTGAAGTTCTTCTAAGTGAACTAGTTCCAACCACAGCCTTCTCTGGAAGTTCATAAAGGTTTTTATATTTTATAGAAACAAAAACATCTCTGTTATCTTCTCTTTTTGGAATTGCTCCGCAGATAAGTCCTTCAGGAGAAATTATCGGCATATCTTTCATTGAGTGTACAGCTAAATCTATTTTCCCTTCTAGAAGTTCTTTCTCTATCTCTTTTGTAAAAAAACTTTTGAGAGATGTATTGCTGTTTTCCCAGTTACTCACTAAATCTTTGTCTCCGCTTGTCATAATAACTTTTATCTCTATATCTAGTTCAGGATTAAGACCCTGCAGTTGCTCTTTTATTTTCTCGCTTTGAGCTAGGGCCAATAAACTTCCACGACTTCCTAAAATTATTTTTTTCTTCATTCTATGCTAACTCTCCTTTGTATTTGAACCATTTGTTAAGATTTTCCATCTGTTCAGTTAAAAGATACTCATATTCCCAAAGTAAATTCTCTCTGTTTTCTAAATTTTCATAATAGATTCCCCAGACATCATCCAAATTATATAATTTTATATTTTGATATTCACCTAAACTCTCTTGTATATCCCTCGGAACAGCTAAATCCAAGAAAAGGTAATCTCTATTTTTATCCATTTGCGCCACAAACTCCTCTTCATAAATTATATAATGAGGCGCTGATGTGGCAGATATTATTACATCATGCTCCACTGCTGATTTTATTTTTTCATGAAAACCTATGGAGGATACTGGATACTCCCGCTGTATCTCTTCTGTTCTGTGACAGCTTCTATTGGTTATACTTATTTTTTCGTGCCCCTCTTTTAAAAGTAGTTTCATTATCGCTTCCGAAAGATCACCCAATCCTAGAAGAAGAATCTTTTTATCTCTCAAGGATTCCGTTTGAGACTTTATAAATCTCAGTGAGATACCTTCTAAAGATAGAGCATTATGATTTATTTTGCTTCGATGTCTGAATTTTTTTCCAAGTTCCACAGCTTTATTAAAAATCACATTGGTTGCACTTGTACAAACTTTCTGATTCATTGAATCTTCATGAGCCTTTTTTATCTGAGCCAGTATCTGATCTTCACCTTTTATAACTGATTCAAATCCACAAGCAACCCTAAAAAGATAATTTACAGCCTCATGTCCATTTTTATAAAAAACTTTATACTCTTTAAACTCTTCTAATATGTCTTGAATATCTATCTCTTTAGAGGTATGAATATAAATTTCTCCCCTCAGGCAAGTGGAGAGATTTACATATCCAGATATTTTTCCTTGAGAGTAGAGCTTCTCTACTTTTTTTATCGGTTGCATTTTTATAAAGTTTTCCCGCTCTTGTAAATTTAACTCTTTATGGCTCATACCTATCACAATAAAATTTTTAAAATACATAATTTATCTCCCCTATCTAAAAATAAATTTCTCCAGCTACAATTATAGCAATTTAAATAAATATTTCTACTTTATTTTTTAAAATATTTCAAAATATTTCAAAATATTTTAAAAAACAAAATACCAACCCCTTATATATTCATGGGGATAACAAAACTAAGTTTTATTATCCCCACTTTTTTATCTGAATTTTTATCTTATTAATGTCCACCTTTTTTATAATTTATAGGTGTTTGAAGCTCATATGGATCTCCAGGACTCTGATGCTCTTCTATAGGTCTTACATTGATGTTGGCTCTGTACTCTGTTTCAGCCCACATTATTCTCTGGGCTACCATAGCCTCCGGATTTAGCCTTATTCCATCCAATATCATCTCTTTAAATTTATGGTACCCAGCTCGATCAATAAGGTGTCCTCCATGAAGGTACATAGGTTTATGATGTAGCACATTTGCCGAGAATTTCTGCCAGTTTCCAAATATCCCCATAACAACATCTTCAGTCACCCAGTTTACAAACATCTTACCCATTCTCGGATACTGCTTTCCAGTTCTTCCTCCTATAAGAATTCTGTAAAGTTTCTCTTCAGGTCTTATCCATGCAGATGCTGGACATGCCTCAACACATTCTCCACATCCTACGCAGCAGCATGTATCCTTCTCAACTCTGTTATTTTTCATGCTGAGCACCCTTGTTGCAACGCTGTCACAAACTTTCACACATCTTCCGCAACCTATGCATCTATCCTTTAAATAAATAGGTTTCGTTACTCCTATAACTCCAAAATCATTGAAGTGTGCCTTAGCACAGTCATTAGGACATCCTGCTATTGCTGTCTTTATATGATAATGACTAGGGAATACGAGTTTCTCTATTTTTCTAGCTGTCTCATATGTATTTATATTGGCTTTAATACAGTGAGAATTTCCTATGCATGCCATTATATTTCTTGCTCCGATTGTGGGATAACCTGCCTTTCCAACTTCCATATCTATATCACAAAGATCAACTTCAATCTCTCTTATGTAATTCTCAAGATATTCGTTTACTGCAGAAATATTACCATACTTAATTCCAGGTGCATTGAGAGTCTGTCTCATTCCTATGTGGAAAGTTCCATCTCCCCAAGTCTCTGCTATATACTGTATATCCTTAAGGTATTTTGCTTCTATCAAACTTCCAGGCACTCGCATCTGAAGCATAAATTCTCCAGCAACTTTAGACTGACGGAAACAATTTAATTTCATTTTAGTTATATTTATATCGTGATTCACAGTCTTCCTCCCTAATCCACTAAATATTTTGCTATTTCATAATTAAATACCGGTCCTTCAAGACATACATAAGTTTCATCTATTCTGCAATGTCCACATTTCCCCACAGCACACGACATTTTTCTTTCAAAAGAAACCCAAATATTATTTTCAGGAACACCAAGTTTTAAAAATTCCAATGCTGTGTACTTCATCATCATAGGTGGCCCCACAATAACAACTTCAAGATCTTGGAAACTCTCTCCTGTAATTTTAAGCTGTGGAACATATTCCGTTACAAGACCTACACACTCACCATCTAGTCCACACCCTTTATCCACAGTAAGAATCATCGGGAATTTTTTTCTCCAAGCTGTTACCTCATTTTTAAAAAGGACAGATTCTGCATCTTTAAATCCGAATAACAGTTCCATAGACTGAACTTTATCTGAATTTTTGTGGATATGCTTTATAAGAGATCTAACTGGAGCAAGCCCTGATCCTCCTGTTGCTATGACTAGCTTTTTTCCTTCATAGTTTACCATATCAAAACCTTTTCCATAAGGTCCTCTCATAGGAAGCAGGTCCCCTGCATGGAGTCTGAATATTTCATCAGTCACTATCCCCACTTTTCTTATAAGAAACTCTACCCATCCCTCTTCTGCTGAAAAGTCTGTTACTGATATAGGACACTCTCCTACCTTAGGAAGAGAAAGTTGCATAAATTGTCCAAATTGAATCTTGTGAGCTTCCGGGTACTCAACACGGAAAAGATACTCTATGTCAGTTATCTTTTTTACACTCAGTAGTTTGTATGGTGTTGGCATTATTATATTTTCCATTATTTTTCACCTCTGTTAATTTTGTCCACTTCATCAGCTAATCTATTTACTGTGGTTGAGAAAGAGATAAATACCGGACACTTGTCATCACATCTTCCACACCCAACACACATCTGGTGATTTCCAAATCTCTTTTTATGATCATGAATCTTGTGCATAACCTTAAATCTCATACGCTCTCCCCCATGCTTTCTGAAAGAATGGTTTCCTGCCATATCTGTATATCCGTCCACATGGCATGAGGCATTTATTCTTCTACGCTCTCCCGCATTTGTGTCAGTAGAATAGTTCATATCATAAGTCGTGAAGCATGTACATGTAGAGCAGGAAACAGTGCAGCTACCACACATTAGACAACGTTTATCAAATTCCTTCCACATTTCAAGAGATTTAACAGCTTGTTGAACTTCCTTATTCATTATATTAGGAATTCTAACTTCTCTCTCATTTTCTAAAATAGGAGAAACTTTGAATTCTATCTCTTCATTTCCTTCAAAAAGAGAGTTGAAAGTCTCATCTTTAGTTTCAACCAGTACATTATCTCCGTTTAGGCTGATTCCAAAGGCATACTCATCCGCTGAACCTGTTCCCATAGATGCGCAGAAACATGTATCCCAACCTTTTGAAGGGCACTGAACCAGTATGAATTTTGTTCTTTTTCTCATTCTTTTATAATATGAATCCGCCATTCCACCATTAGTTAAATAGATATCATCATATCTTTCCATAGAGTGAATATCACATGCTCTTACAAAAACAAGAAGAGGTCTGTCATCCATTATCTTACTCTCTCTGTAATCTGCATCTGTAAAGTATAGAACTGTTTCTGTTATCGGGCTTAGAGCTTCCTTTGCTGCATAGTCAGATTTTTCATCAAAAACAATCTCATCTAGTGAGTACACTCTTTCATATCTAATGATATCAGTATCAGAGTATCTTCCCTGTTTCGGGAATCTTTTTGGAGCAAGAATTTTATGCGTCTTACTCAATTCTTTGATCATCTGATCAAATTTTTCTTTGGAAATATTGTAACCCATAGCTACCCCCTTTTTTTAACTTGAACAAAAGTTCAAGTTGTAATCGATTTAAGTTTATATTATTTTTTTGTAAAAGTCAATAAAAAAAGTTTTGTTTTAGTTTTTTTGTTACGGTATTAAAACATTTATATGTTTTTGCATTTATATTTATTTGGAATTTAATTTTTTTGATTTGTATGGTATAATTAAGAAATATTGTATTGAGGAGGTTTTTATGAAAGTTATAGCATTTAACGGAAGTCCAAGACGAGAAGGAAATACATATCATGCACTAAAAATGGTCGAAGAGGTTTTTGCAGATGAGGGAATTGAATTTGAAATTATTCATGTGGGAAATAAACTTATCAGCGGATGTCTTTCTTGCGGAGGATGTATCAGAAATCGTGATGAAAAATGTGTTATTCCTAACGATCAAGTAAACGAATGGATACAGCTTATGAAAGAAGCCGATGGAATAATTATAAGTTCTCCTGTACATTATGCAGCTATCGGAGGAACTATGAAAAGTTTTCTGGACAGGGCCTTTTATGTCGCAGGTGTCAATGGTTCTATGTTGAGACATAAAGTAGGAGCTGCTGTAGTTGCAGATCGTCGTTCAGGAGGAGTTTCAACATTTAATCAACTAAACAACTTTCTTAATTACTCTGAGATGCTTATGCCTACATCCAACTACTGGAATGTTATTTTCGGAAGAGCTCCAGGAGAGGTTGAGCAGGACGAAGAGGGAAAACAGATTATGAGAGTTCTAGGAAAAAATATGGTATGGATGCTGAAACTAAAAGAAGCTGGAAAGGATTCTGTACCCGCCCCTGAAAAAGAAAAGAAAATATATATGAGTTTTGTTAGATAAATAGCAGATAATAAAAAAAACGGTAAAATTCAAAATTTTACCGTTTCTTTATTTTTATATTTCTCGTCAATGACTTCAATGAAATATTATATGAAATTTATATTTTATCTGTAAAAATTTTTGGAATTGGCGATATAAAATTCATCATTTTTCCAGTTGCAGGATGCTTAAATTTAATCGTATTTGCATGAAGACCTAAACGTGTCAGCGGATTTTTAGTAGACCCATATTTCTTATCGCCCACTATAGGATGACCTAAATCTTTCATATGAACTCTGATTTGGTTTTTTCTTCCCGTCTCTATGTCGAACTCCAGCATAGTCATTCCCTTGGCTCTTTTGAGAACTTTATAATTAGTTATCGCCAGTTTACCTCCATCTTTATCTGTGTCACAAGAGTACGTTACAAAGGCCGAGTTCTCCTTCAAATAAGATTTCACAACTCCTTCATCTTTTTTGACAGTCCCCTCTACTATAGCCACATATTTTCTCTCTACCACATAATCATTCCAGTTGGCCTGAAGCTTCTGCTGCATCTCTTCAGATTTTGCAAAAATCATAACTCCCGAAGTTTCTCTATCTAGTCTGTGGACTATAAAAACTTTAGAAAGAGGATTTTTCTTTTTCAAATAATCTTTCAACATTGAATATGCTGTTTTCTCTCTCTCTTTCTCTGTTGATATAGAAAGCATTCCAGAATCTTTTTCTATAGCAACTATATCATCATCCTCAAATAAAACTTTTATTCCTTTAGATGTCTTGTTAACTTTTATCTCACGGGAAGCAGTGAAGTTAACTCCTACCAGATCTCCGGGATTTAAAGAATGGTTAAACTGTTTTACATGCTCCTCATTTACAGTTATCTGGTCGTGTGCCAGAAGAGTTTTTATATTGTTTCTGCTCTGTCCCTGAAGCTTTTCTATTAGAAATTTCATAAGTTCATTAGCTGTTTCAACTTTAAGTTCTAAGTTTTTTCTCATATTTTCATCTCCTAAAAATTTAATCTTACCCTAAATTATAACATATTTTTCTGAATAATCATATTTAAATTTAAAAGAATAAAAAAGAACCTGAGAAAATATATAATTTTTTCAGGTTCAAATTTTATCCTTATTTTATAGCCACTAACTCAGCTATCTTAACAACGGTATCAACAGCTTTATACATAGATTGGATTACTGCATACTCAAATTTTCCGTGGAAGTTATGTCCACCAGTAAATATGTTTGGACATGGAAGCCCCATATATGAGAGTCTCGCTCCGTCTGTTCCACCTCTTACCGGGCTTGTCTTAGGAGAAACTCCCACCTGAACCATAGCTTCCCTCGCCAGTTCAACTATATGGAATACAGGCTCTATCTTCTCTTTCATGTTATAGTAGCTATCTTTTATTTCCATATGAAACTCTGCATCTGGGTATTTGCCTTGAAGGAAATTAACCGCTCCTTCTGCCAGTCCTTTTTTCTGAGCAAATTTTTCTTTAGAGTGATCACGGATAATAAAACTTATTTCACAGTTCTCAATATCTCCAGCCATCTTAGTAAGCAGGAAGAATCCCTCATACCCAGTTGTGTACTCAGGTCTCTCTGCTACAGGTAGCATAGAAGTAAATTCCATAGCTAAAAGCATGGCATTTATCATCTTGTTTTTAGATGCTCCCGGATGAATATCTCTTCCTGCTATTTTCAGATTCAAAGAAGCAGCATTGAAATTTTCATATTCAATTTCTCCTATTTCTCCCCCATCGACCGTATAGGCAAAGCTCGCTCCAAATTTTTCCACATCAAATCTGTTTGCTCCTCTTCCTATTTCCTCATCTGGAGTAAAACCGATTCTGATTTTTCCATGCTTTATCTCTGGATTACTCTTCAAAATTTTCATAGCTTCCATTATTTCCACTATTCCAGCCTTATTATCAGCTCCCAGAAGAGTAAGACCATCTGTAACTATTATATCCTGCCCTAAGTAATTTTTAATTTCAGGAAAATCCTTGGTATGGAGAATTATGTTTTCCTCAGGATTTAATACTATATCTTCTCCGTTATAATTTTCAACTATTCTCGGATTTACATTTGTTCCAGAATAAGATGGTGCAGTATCCATGTGTGCTATAAAACCGATTGTTGGAACTTTTTTATCTGTGTTAGCAGGGAGTGTAGCCATAATATATCCATTCTGATCCAGTTCTACCTCTTCCAGTCCCAACTCCTTTAAATCTTCAACTATTTTATGTGCAAGATTAAACTGAATAGCTGTACTGGGACAAGTTCCACTTTTAGGATCTGAAGTTGTATCAATTTTTACATATTCTAAGAATTTTTCAATCATTTTTCTTTCCATATTTCTACCCCTTATATTTTTTAATTTAATTTTCTATTGTACGGATTAAATTCTTCTCTTTCACCTCTAAATTTTTCATCTCTCTTCTTATCATGGTAAAAGTCACTGCAAAGGCAAAAAAATCAGCTATAGGAGCAGCTAACCAAACCCCCATGGCTCCATATCTTTTTCCTAGAAAAATTACCAATGGTATCAGAAATATTACCTGTCTAGAAAGTGTCAGAAAAAGAGTTGCCTTGGGCTTCCCTATAGCTTGAAAATATATTGAGCTTACAATCTGGAAACCTATAAAGGGAAACATAGCCGTATATATTTTTAATCCTCTAGCTGTTATTTCTACAACTTCCTGATTATGAGTAAATATATATACGAAATATTTAGAGAGGAACTGTACCGACAGAAATCCTATCATAGAAAAAACTGTTGCTCCGATTATAGCTCTAGAAAGAAGTCCTTTTACTCTGCTATATAGTTTTGCTCCATAATTATACCCTACTGTGGGAAGTACCGCCTGATTTATTCCGAATATCGGCATTATGAAAAACGTTGTAATTCCCTGAACTATTGTCATAGCGGCAACAGCTAGATCCCCAGAAACATTTTTAAGCACACTATTCAGAGTAAATATCACCATTCCTGAGGCCATTTGAAGAAAAAATGGAGCAACACCCTGTCTTACTATATGCTGGACATACTGTCCTTTAAGCTTCATATTTTTCAGCTGGAGCTTCATTCCACTTTTAGGACTGCAGAAGTAATAAACTGCCCAAGCCATAGAAGCGAACTGAGATATTATAGTTGCTATTGCAGCTCCTGACACTCCAAGTTTCAGAACAAATATAAAAATCGGATCTAGAATAATATTCAGTATAGCACCTATTAAGAGAGTTCCCATAGCTATTTTTGGGCTTCCATCTGAACGTATGGAAGCATTGGCTGAATACCCCACAATACTGAAAACAAATCCTAATGAAACTATCGAAAGGTAGCTTTTAGCCGAACGGAAAGTATTCTCACTAGCTCCTAAAAAATTCACTACCCAATCTATATTACCAATTGTAAATATTGTTAAAAGTATGGATAAAATCGCTCCCAAAGCTATAACATTTCCAAGATATTTTTCTGCCAGCTCTTTTTTCTTCTCTCCTAACCTGAGAGATATAAGAGTGGAACCTCCCATTCCTACCATAAGAGCTATGGCAAAGGATATAGTCATAGCAGGCATGGATAATCCCACGCCTGCTATGTCAAAGTGCCCAGTTCCCTCTATTCTTCCTATATAAATTCTGTCTACTATATTGTAAAGAGCATTTACAATCATCCCCACAATTGCAGGAAGAGAGAATTTTATAAGGAGTTTAGTCATATCTTCAGTTCCCATCAATTTATGTTTTGCATCTAAACTCATAATCTGTCCCCTAGGCTTATTTATTTTTTTATTAGATATCTCTCAGAAAAATATTCTGAGTTCTATCTGGTCCAACTGATACAACAGTTATCGGACATCCGAGGAACTCTTCCATTCTCTTAATGTAGTTTTTACAGTTTTCTGGTAATTCCTCATAAGTTTTCATATTGCTTATATCTTCTGTCCATCCTGGTAGTTCCTCATATACAGGTATTGCTCTTGCAAGAGATTCAGTAGATGCCGGTACTGATTTATAAATTTTCCCATCGATTTCATAAGCTGTACATATCTTAATCGTATCCAGTCCACTTAGACAATCTATTTTTGTAATAACAATATCTGTAAGTCCATTTATATCTGTCGCATACTTACCTACAACAAGATCCAGCCATCCGCATCTTCTTGGTCTTCCTGTAGTAGCTCCGAACTCATGACCAACTCTTCTCAGAGTCTCACCAGTTTCATCATTCAGTTCTGTTACAAAAGGACCCTCTCCTACTCTTGTTGTATAGGCCTTCATAACACCTATTATTCTGTCTATGCTTCTAGGAGAAACTCCCGCTCCCACCGTAACTCCTCCAGCTGTTGGAGATGAAGATGTTACGTAAGGATATGTTCCGTGGTCTATATCCAGCATCATTGCCTGAGCTCCCTCAAAAAGTACAAACTTATCTTGAGCCAAAGCTTCATGTATCTCTGGTGTTGAGTCTATTATTCTGTGCTTTAAAATCTCTGCATATCCTTTGTACTCATTGAAAATTTCATCAAAATTCATATGAGGTGCATTGTAAATTTTTTCAAAAACAACATTTTTTTCCTCTATGTTCATTTTTAATTTCTCTGCAAAAAGATTCATATCCAAAAGATCTATCATTCTGATTCCGCATCTAGAAATTTTGTCTGAATAACATGGTCCTATTCCACGTCTAGTAGTTCCTATTTTTCTGTCTCCGCTAGCATCCTCTTTAAGTCCGTCTAACATTACATGGTAAGGCATTATCAGGTGAGCTCTGTCACTTATGAAAAGGTGGTCTGTTTTAGCACCTTTAGATTCTAGGGTAGCCAGCTCTTTTAATAGAACTTTAGGATCTACTACAACTCCTGGTCCTATTATACATTTTCCATTTCCGTGAAGCATTCCTGAAGGTAACAGATGAAGTATAAATTTTTCTCCATTTACTACAACTGTATGTCCTGCATTATTTCCTCCCTGGAATCTAACTACATAGTCTGCTTTATGTCCTAAAACATCTATTATTTTCCCTTTTCCTTCGTCTCCCCACTGTGTTCCTACTACAACATATCCTGCCATTTTACTCCTCCTTAAAAAATTAGGTTATTTAGTCTTTATTATCTCAATATAATTGATGTTTTTGTTGAATTTGCATAAAAACAAATCCTCAAATTCAGTTCTGATGTTATCCACTACCTTCGGAGAATTATGTAGATCAGGTGTATGATACTCTACCTCATACCCATCTAGCTCTACCATAAACTCCAGTATATCTGCATAATAACCATCATGATCTGTTTTAATAAATACTTTTCCGCCTTTTTTTAGAAGGGCATCCAGCGTCTTGAATAGACGTGGCTGTATGACTCTGTTTTTGAGTTTTTCCTCCCAAGGATCCGCAAAATTGATATATACTCCATCCAGTTCATTCTCTCCGATAAATTCAGAGATCTCCTCAGCTCTTCTTCTGAGGAACATAATGTTTTGAGCCTCTCTTCTTTCGGCCTTATCAGCCGACATAACAAGCCTCTTAAATCTCAACTCCAGGGCAAGATAGTTACAATCTTTATGTCTTTCACTCATACCATTAGTAAAGTTTCCAGACCCTGATCCGATTTCTAAATATAGAGGATTGCTATTTCCGAAATGTTCATTCCATTTTCCTTTTATGCCATTTATCAAATCTTTTTCAAACATAAGATATTTTGGATAATCCAGCATTTTTATAATATACGGATTATAATTCTTTCTCGGATATTTGAAAAAATGTTGCCATAAGTTATCTAAATTTCTTTCCATATCTTCCTCCAAACTTAACTTATTAACACAAACCATATTTTAAATCATTTTATCAATTTTTTCCACTATTTTTTCTAAAGTTTTTGAATTTTCCCTAAAAAGTTTTTCGATTTTTATTTTTTTATCTTCTGAATCCAGAATAGTTCTAGCTATAATTGGAAAATTCTCACCTTTTTTTATCTCGTATCCCAGCCCTTTTAAAAGAAGTTCACGAGATATATCTTTTACATTATTAAGATATGGTCCAAAAACTGGAGTTTTCCCATAGAAAAGAGGTTCTAGGAGGGAATGTCCCCCTATATTCACCAAAGTTCCTCCCACAAAAGCTACATGACAGAGAGCATAAAATTTTCTTTGAACTCCCATCATATCCACTATGAGGGCATTTTTTTTCCCATCCCTTCCATTCTGAAGAAGGTCTGAAAATTTATTATGACTAAAACCATTCCCTTCCAATACTCTTTCTATTTCATTTACTCTTTGAAGATGCCTTGGAACAATTATAAGTAGTCTCTTTTCTTTCATGTTTTTTAGATAAGGAAGAATTTTTTCCTCCTCATATTCTCTTGTACTTCCAAAAACGTATATCTCTCTATTCTCAGCAGTGATAAGTTCTTTTGTTTTCTCCAACTCCTCTTCACTATAAGTTTCAAAATTTATGGAAAATTTAAGATTCCCTATATTTTCAACCCTTTCAGCAGGAGCTCCCAATGAGATTATCCTATCTTTATCTACTTCTGACTGCATAAAAAAATAATCCGTTTTCTTAAAAATTTCTCTCAGAAAAAATCTAAATTTTCTGTAACTTTCTATGCTTTTATCCGAGATTCTTCCATTTATAAACATTACCTTCCCTTCCTGAGAAGATTGTTTTATAAGATTTGGCCATATTTCTGTTTCTACAACAATAAGCATTTTTAAGTTCACGGCTTTAAGTGTTTTTTTTACAAGAAAATAGTCATCCAAAGGAAATCTGATTATCTGTACTCTCTCTTCTGAACTGTATCTATTTTTTACATTTTCATATCCCGTATCTGTAAAAACACTGAGAAGAATCTTCTCTTCCCTCTCCCTCAACAATCTTCTTATGAGAGGATCTGCTAGATTTGTTTCACCCATAGATGAACAGTGAATCATTATTACTGCCTCTTTTTTTAAGAAAGATAAATCTTGAAAAAATCTCTTTAAAAAAAATTTTCTTTTTTTTCCACTGATTAAAGATAAAATTAGAAGAATAGGGTATAAAAGAAAATATCTTATAAGATTATAGAAAAAAATCCACATCTATCTGTCTACCCTCTCTATCTCGGTAGAAATGACCTCGCATACCTGAGAAATATTCATAAAGCTAGAATCTACTTCTATTGCATCTCCAGCTTTTTTTAGAGGACTCTCCTCCCTTGTGGAATCTAAATAATCTCTAAGTTTTATCGCCTCTAAAACTTCTTCATAGCTCTCTCCCTCTATACCTTTGCTTTCATAATCCTTCACTCTTCTGCTGGCTCTCTCTTCTGGAGAAGCTATCAGAAATATTTTAAGATCAGCTTTTGGAAACACTACTGTACCAATGTCTCTGCCATCCAATATAGCTCTTCTTCCCTTGGATATCTCTCTCTGAAGCTCAACAAGTTTTTCTCTTACCGCCTTTATCGCTGCAACTTTAGAAACGATTGCTGTAACCTCTGGTGTTCTTATCTCCTGAGATACATCTCTTCCATTCAAATAAAAACTATTTTCTCTGATGTCAAGTTCTATTCCTTTCAAAGCCTCTTCTACTGCCTCCACATTATCAAGATCCAGGTTATTTTCCAGTGAGTAAAGAGAAACCATTCTGTACATAGCTCCCGTATCCAGATATATCATGCTATATTTTTCAGCTAAAATTTTAGCTATCGTACTTTTCCCACTTCCGGCAGGTCCATCTATTGCCACTGTTATTGCTCTCATGTATTTCCTCCCCCGAACTATGCCTGAACCAGCATACCTCTCCACTCTTTATCTGATTTTATCTCTAAAATTTTATAACCCAATCTCTCTATCTCATTTTTTACAAGAATCTCTTTTTCATCCACAATTCCAGACAAAATTATTATTCCACCCTTTTTGACAACATAGGAGATATCCTGCATAAGTATCAGAAGCACATCCGCCAATATATTTGCCACAACTATATCAAATTTCTCATCTTTCAAAGTTGTAATGAGATCCCCTTTGTGAACTTCAAAACTCTCTTCTGGAATCTGGTTTAGTACAAGGTTTTCATGGGCCACTTCTACAGCCAATTCATCTATATCTACACCTACAACTCTCTTAGCTCCAAGTTTTGCTCCTGCCACCATAAGAATTCCCGATCCTGTTCCAACATCTAAAAGTGTCGTCCCCTTCAGGTTCTGCTCTTCCATAAGTTTCAGACAAAGGGATGTCGTAGGGTGTGAACCTGTTCCAAAAGCTCTTCCAGGATCTAATTCTATGACCATCTCTCCCTCTTCTGGCTCATACTCTCTCCATGTAGGCTTTATTACAAATTTCTCACTCACTTTTTCAGGATAGAGATAATTCTTCCAAGAATTGGAATAATCCTCCTCTTCAAAAGAATAAATATCCACTGTGTATATCATATCTTCTCTCTCTGCAAAAATCTCCTCCAATTTTCCTTTTATGGCTTCATTTCTTTTAGCTGCATAAAAGTTCTCTGGAAAATATGCTGATACAGCATTATCCACCTCATAAAATTCCTGGGCATCCCTGTAATAATCCAGGGGATTGAGGTTCTCTAGGGGCTCATCTATCTTAAGACCTGTTGCTCCGAAGTCATAAAATATTTTTGAGATTTCCTCTCTAGTTTTTTCTATATCGTCACTTTCAAATACTACTCTTATTTCGTTTACTTTCACATTTTCCTCCAGAGGTTTTTAATATTTAAATTCAGCTTCTCCAACATTTATTCTGTCTATAGAGATGCACTCACCAGTTTCATCATCTATCACCACAGAAATTCCATTCACTCTTACATTTCCATCTTCCACTTCAAATTTTGCAGGAAGTCCTGTAAGAAATCTTGCTATTACCGGTTCAGCCTTTGTCCCTATTATTCCATTATCTGATCCTGTCATTCCTATGTCAGAGATGTAACCTGTTCCCTCACTTAAAATTTTCTCATCAGCAGTTTGAACATGGGTATGTGTTCCAAAGACCAAAGATACTTTTCCATCCAAGTATTTTCCTAGAGCTATCTTCTCAGATGTAGCCTCAGCATGGAAATCTATTATTATAAATTTTGTCTCTTTTCTCAGCTCTTCCACCAGCTCTTTTCCCATTCTAAAAGGGCATTCTACGGGATTCATAAAAACTCTTCCCTGAAGAGAAATCACTGCAATTTTCTGTCCCTTAGAATTTTTCTGAATAGTGTACCCTATTCCCGGAACTCCAGCAGGATAGTTATGGGGTCTTACAACTTTATCTGTCCCGTCCAAATAAGTATATACCTCTTTTTTGTCCCACATATGGTTGCCGCCAGTAATAACATCTACTCCCCAAGCAAGAAATTCTTCTGCTATAGCTGAAGTTATTCCCTTTCCGGCAGCACTATTTTCTCCGTTCACGATTACAAAATCATAATCTTTCTTTTTCCTGCTCAGATATCCTGAAAGAGCTGTTCTCCCCGGATTTCCCACTACATCTCCAATTATAAGTATTTTCATAGTCTTCCTTTCTTTAAGTTATATTTTATAAAATTTTCTTTATTTTCTAGTTTTCAATATATAAAATTCACACTCCCTATTATAACATAAATTATAGAAGAATATAAGAAGCAAAAAGAAAAAAGAACCTTTGACTTAATTGTCTAAATATTGTATATTTATAACGTATAAAGAAGGTTCTGTTTAGAACTCTTCAGAACTGTTTTTATATAGAGATATAAAAAAGTTTAAAAAAATCAGAAAAGATACTCACATATCTTTTCAATAGGGGGAAAAATTGAGAAAAAAAATTTTAGTAACTTTAGCCTTAGGGACTCTGTTTTTCACAGCTTGTGGAGAACAAAAAATTAAAGAGGAAAATGTAAAAAAAGAGACTCGACAGCAGCTAATAATCGCTCAAGAGGGTGAACCGAAGACTCTAGATGTCCACAGTGGAAACGATGGTTTTTCTTTGAGAATAAATAAACAACTTTATTCTCGTCTTGTAGAGTCTGACGGAGACATGAAAATACATCCTGGACTTGCCCAATCATGGACAAATCTAGATGACAGAACGACTCAGTTTAAACTGAGAAAAGGTGTTAAATTTCACAATGGCGATGAGCTAAAATCTGAGGACGTTAAATTTTCTTTTGAAAGAATGATGAGTTCTCCAAGAATAAGTTTTGTCTTGCCACCAATTGAAAAAATAGAAATTGTTGATGACTATACAATCAACATAATAACTAAAACTCCTTTCGGACCCTTGCTGGCACATCTATCACACCCGGCTCTGGGAATTGTAAACAAGAAAGTTGTCACAGAAAATGAAGAAAAATTTAGAGAACATCCTATCGGGACAGGACCATATAAATTCTCTCAGTGGAAATCTGGAGATAGGGTTATTCTAGATAGAAATGACGAATATTTTATGGAACCACCTAAATTCAAAAATATAATATATAGAAATGTTGTGGAAGCTAACAGTAGAACCATTGGATTAGAAACAGGAGAACTGGATATAGCTCTGGGAATAAGTTCCGTAGACGAAAACACTATAAGAGATAATCCGAAGCTAGAACTTCATACAAAACCTTCAATCTCTTTCACTTATATGGGATTCAACAATCAAAAGGCTCCTTTCAATGATATAAGAGTAAGAAAAGCTATTAACTATGCTGTAGATAAACAGGCTATAATAGATGTTGTTCTAGCTGGTGCTGGGAATATCGCTACCTCTCCTATAGCTCCTGGAGTTTTCGGTTTTACAGACAAAACCAAAGCTTATGATTATAATGTGGAAAAAGCCCTAGAGTTAATGAAAGAAGCCGGTCTTGAAAATGGATTCACAGCATCTGTATATATAATGGGTGGTGAGGCCGATAAGCAGACAGCTGAAATAATCCAGGCAGATCTGAAAAAAATAGGCATTGATCTAAAGATTTTAGTAACTGAAAGCAGTGCTTACTGGGATATAACAGCTAGAGGAGATCATGATATGTTCCTAGGTTCTTGGGGATGTGTGACGGGAGATGCCGACTACGGACTTTACTCTATGTATCACTCTGTGGCTAAAGGTGCGCCTGGAAATAGAGATTTCTATGAAAATGAAAAAATCGACACACTTCTGGATGTAGCAAAAACAACAGTGAATCAAGAGAAAAGAAAAGAAATTTATGAGGAAATTCAGAAAACAATTGTGGAAGATGCTCCGGATCTTATGCTTTACAATAGAATTCTAGCAGTGGGCAGTCAAAAAGACATAGGAGGATTCAATGTCCACCCTGTAACCCTACATGATTTCTATCCAGTTTATATAAAAGAATAGCATAAAAAAAGAAGAGACCAAATCCCTATTTTATTAGGATTATGGTCTCTCTTTAATTTTATCTTTTTAATTTTTTATCAAGCCCTCTAAAAATTATTGGAAAAACTAATATTTCAAGGCCTCGTATAATTGTTTTTTAGTAGAGGAAAACACAAAAGGATAGTTTTTAAAATTGGTCATAGCGCCTCTCAGAAGATTTGTTTCTAAATATTATTTTTTCATTCTTTTATCTATCTCTGTGGCCAAATTCCCCATAGGGCAAACTCCACACCAGGTTCTCTCCCTATACACAATCCCTAAAATAATAGAAATTATTGTGCTAACTCCCACCATACGAAAAAAAAGCTTTCCTATGGTCCTAAAATCTCCCCAAGAAAAATACATTCCTTGAATAAACAATCCCATAATTAAAAGGAACACACCTATCTTCATCTCAGAAGTAAAAAACCATTTAGGAACTGTTCTTCTCAATGATATTGGCGAAAGTTTAGAAAGAAGAGATCCCCTTGGACAGAATTGATTACACCCCTTTCTTCCCTCACCTTTTAAGGCAAAAAATATAGGAGTCATCATGCAGATAAGGGCAAGTATCCCAAATCTATAGTCTAAAAGTGATAAGACAAAAAACAATATTATAAATATCCAAGATATTTCAAAAATTTTTTTCATAAGGAGCTCCTTTTTAAATTATATAGTTTTATTCATATATAATTATATCAAGAAACTCTAATCTTTGTCAATTCTAAACCTCGTATCGATTCCACTTTTTTAAAGTTGTTTTTCCAGCTATACTGTTGAAATAGACCTTATACAAATTCCATTCCAAGTCATGAAAATTATTTTTAAGCTGAGTAAATTTATGTCTTATATTCCACCATCTTGGAACATCATTCATCTTCCATTTATAGACTGCATATGCTGCAACTATGTTAGTATATGTATCTGTTGACCAATCTTTTTTCAGATTTACCTCATATTTTTTCTCTATTTTCTGAAAAGTTTTTCTGAAATTTTTGTCAGAACTCATCTTCTTAAAAGTTGAAGGTTCTATTTGAGTTATTCCCTTAGCCACAGAACTTTTTATATCCGGATTACAGTTCGATTCTACCATTATTGTTTTTCTCATCAGTCTTTTAACATCGATTTTTACCACTTCTTTTTTCGAGTTAAAAATTAAAACTGGTTCTGTCTTAGATTCAAATTTCTCCAATTCTGGAATATTACAATTTCCAAAAGTTAAAGTTCCCAAAATCAAAAAAAGTACCAATATTTTATTTATCATAAACACCTCCATAAAAACTAACTTCTAAATTATAACATATTTTTCAAAAAAAATAAAATTTCAGAATTTCTTTTTATTTTTGTTGACTGAGCAGTCAATAAATGTTATAATTTTCTAACAAAGAAAAATTATATTAATAAATTATATCTAGATTTAAGAATAAGGGAGTTCCCTTAAAAGGAGAGTCAATTATGAAAAAAATATTTATCTTATTATTAACGCTACTTGTAACTGTTACTTCTATGGCCGGAACTTACCACAGACCAATAGGAAGACCTCTTCCAAGTCACAGACCCGTTATTATCCACAGACCTATCCATGTGCATAGACCAATATATTCTCACGGACACCGTCACCATCATAGCAGAAATGATGCTGCTATCGCAGGAATTGTTATCGGTGCTGTAGCTATGGCTGGAATTGTTGCTGCGGCTAATTCCAATAACAACTATTACCCTAGACCAGTTCCCACACCATATTACGGATATTAATTTAAAAGAGTATTTCTCTAAAGGTTTCCTACAAAACTTTTAGTTGTATTACAATAAATTTTTAGTGTATACTATCTTAATACTTATATTTTATATATCTTTGCACAATACTATTTAAAAGGAGTGTATAATGATGAAAAAATTTGTAATCGCCACCTCTATTTTTCTTTCTGCCACTGTTTTTTCTGCAGAATTTAAAGCTGAGAAAGGTGGTATGGAATTTCCAGAATTAAAAATTGAAAAAGTTGAGGATGCTACATATCTAGCTCTTGCAAGTAAAACTGGAGAGTCGTATATTTTCGGTCTTGCCAATGATGTTCTTTTAGAAGCTGAAAAAGGTAATAATCAGATGGAGGTTATCGGTTTTTATGATCATATAAGTGAAAATAAGTTAGATAAAGAGCTCTATGATGTTGTGATAAAAAAAGGAATTCTAACTGTCAAGCCTACTTACGAGGATTTTTCTATAATTTTTACAAAAGAAGAAACAGGGAAAATATTAAAAGCAATAAAGGAGGCTAAATAATATGAAAAAATTTTTTATAATCTTAGGAATTTTAGCTTCTGCTAATCTTTTTGCTGCAGATATAGTCAAAGGAAACAATGCTGTACAGACTGATAAAATAGGACTTGTGACCCAGAAAGGAAACGCATTTTTCGCTCTACAGACTAAAAATGGAGCAGTAGTTACTTTTGGACTCCCTAAATCAGTTCTTGTAAATGCGTTAAAGGATGGAAAATCTAGAATTCAAATACCTGGAATTATAGCCAATGCTAATAAGCCTGAAGAAAATGCTCTTCAATTCTACGATATTCAGTATGATAAAAAACAAGGAGTACTAGTTTTAGATTTCTCTGGAACAGAAGATTATATAGTATTCAATAGAGCAGAGGTAGAAAATTTCGGAAAAATACTTGAAAAGGGAGGAAAATAATATGAAAAAAATAATTCTAACTTTTTTAGTTTTAGGAATATCTACTTTATCCTTTGCAGATTATCGTAGACCTGTTCCTCGTCCTGTAGTTAGACGTGAAATTGCAAAGGCTCATATTCGTCACGAGATTAGAAAAGATATCAGAAGAGATATCAGAAGAGAGTACAGGAGAGATCAAAGAGAGAAAGCCATTGTTGGTGCTGTTGTTGGTGCTGTTGCTGTTGCAGGAATCGCTGCCGCTGCAAACAACAATAATTACTACACACCTGTACCTCAACCGTACTACGGTTATTAAAATATTTACCTAATAAAAAATAGCTGGTCAGTCCAGCTATTTTTTATTACTCCTCTTCTCCAATCTTTTGTAAAGAAGAGATGCAGGTGCTTCTATAAGTCTTGTCTTTATAAATTCATTGGTCGGATTTTCAAAATATCCTGTAGCAATCAGAGTTGCAAATCCGTGAACATAAATCCACGAATCCAGAAATAGATCCACTTTCTCTTCTTCAGTTACTCCAGCAAATCTCTCATCTCTTCCCATCTGTTCTTTCACCAAATCTCTGAACTCTCTTATAAGATCTCTGTATGAGATGTCTTTCAGAAAAATATTTCTGAATAGTTGCTTCTCTTCCCTTGCAAAATAGCAGATTCCCAATCCTATATTAAGAAATTCAAATTCTGTTTCCTCATTATTAAGATATTCTAAAAATCTCTCCTTAGCTCTATCTATAAGTTCTTCTTTCAGAACATCCATAGATTCATAATAGCTGTATATAGGTGCCGGAGAAGCATTAAGCGCCTTGGCAAGACTCCTGGCTGTAATCTCTTCTAATCCATATTTTTCAAACATTTCATAGGCTTTATTATGAATCTGTTTCTTTTTGAATATAGCTTTTTTAGGCATTTCGCACCTCTTTCTTTCTTTATTTATAAAAATTTAGGCATACACTTTATAGTATATACCTAAACAATTTTTCTGTCAATTCTGTATTTTTTTGTAATTTTATTTTCTAAATTAATTCCATTTATAAGTAAATCCAAGTCCTAAAGCTGTAGTCTCTTTTTTATAAGTAATATCATTAGCTTTTACAGTATCATAGAAGAAGTGAGAAACTGTACCTGTGAACATTAAATTTTCACTATGCTTATACTTAGCTCCTGTACCTACCATAATAGAATCTAGTGCATACTCTGAATCATGATAGTTATCCTGATCCGCACCTGTTACCGCATAGTTAGCTCCTGCCATCCAAGACCATTTTTCATTGATTACATACTCAGATCCGATTGAAATTTCATATCCGTCCTCGTATCTTCTGCTTGCTCCCGCTTCTGTTTTAGCTCTTTCATCTATATTAGCAGCTTTATTGAAATAGTAGTTTCCACCAACATACGTTGTCCATCTTTCTGTCATTTGGTAAGATGCTCCTAGAGCTAGAATAGCCGGCAGATCTCTTCTCGACTTGTATCCGTTTCCATACTCAGGATAGAAACTTGGATATCCTAATGCTCCTCCTATTATGGTACTTTCAGTTTTTGAATCTGTTTCAAAATTCATTCTTACTTTTGTATCATATCTCATACCTATATTCAATCTGTCAGTTGCAGCATAGTTAATTCCAAATTGTCCTCCGAATCCCCAAGCTTCTCTTTCAGCATCAGCAGTAGCCGTTCCATTAATCAATTCTCCTAAATCACCAACTCCAGGTAATTTTATTCCTTCAACATCGGTTACATTGATTGTACCTTTGAAATCTCTCTGCCCCTTAACTACTCTAAGAGCTCCTGATATTGACCATTTAGAGTCTATCTGATAAGCAGTTCCTAAAGTCGTCTGAATGTACTGATTTTCTCCTTCTGCCTTTCCTGTTATATTAGCATTTGAAAAATTTAATATCGGAAAAGGAATTCCCGGTAACTTTATTGCTCCTATATCTCTGTATTCATCCTGAAGTGTTGCATATTTAGAGATTCCTTCTTTATACTTTACTCCTGCTCCACCTGCTACTCCTCCCACTGTCCAGAAGAAAGCATGTTTCCCTTGCTTTTTAACTATAGAAAAATTTGGCACTACAGAACCAAGATCGGTTTTAAACTGCTCACCCTTATATTTAGTGCTGTACTCTCCCGTTGCAAACTGAAGTCCACCATTTATATAAAGTCCGTTTTCTATTTGAGTAAGACCTGCTGGATTGTAATTTACAGTTGAGCTTGTATTGATTGCTCCTTGTAATGCTGGATTTCCATTATACTCAGGTGTGTAGTTCATGATATGATCTATTGATGCGGCATTTACAACTGCTGTAGTAGCTAAAAATGCTGCTAAATTTAATTTTTTCATAATATTCCCCCATTTTTTAATTAATACAAGTGTAATTATAACATATGTTTTTTTTGTTGTAAAGTGTTTTCTTAATAAAAAACAACCATAGCATTGCTTCATGCCATGGTTGTTTTTTATTAAGTTACTTATATTTTTCTAGCTCCATCTCCAACCTTAGCCACATAAAAATCTGCTACTAAGCCTGTCTTTTCCCTGTATTCTTTCCCTACTTGCTCTATGAAATCTTTTATAGATTCATCTTTTACTAGGGCAACAGTACATCCTCCGAATCCTGCTCCTGTCATACGGGCTCCCAGAATTCCAGGTGCTTTCCATGATGCTTCAACTAGAGAATCCAGCTCTACTCCTGTCA
>JBOFCM010000194.1:0-2173 GCA_051646055.1 Fusobacteriaceae bacterium | reverse complement strand
ATAAAAGATTTTTTTTCTCTTTTTATATTTTCAATAAGAATTTTCATTACCTCTTCACTGTCTACCTCCGGATAGGATTTTCCGTGGGGATTGGCCACAATATCTGCCACCTTTCCTATAAGAGTAACAGGAATCTCTTCTCCTATTATTGTGGGGAGCTGAACATGGGAATCTATTCCGTAGCCCATATGGAGAACCTTATATCCCGCTTCATAGACCTTGGAAAGAGGGGCACTCACCCCTGCAAACTCTCTTTTTGATTTGTATGCTGCCTTAATGGTCTCAATTGTAGCTTCTGTTCCTCCAAAAGCTATAACTCTTGGGACTTTTACAATATCTCTCACAATTTTTCCCACCTGAAGCAGCTCTTCATAAGTTATTTTTTGAAAGCTACCTGTAACATTATAAACCTGACCTAGATCCGCTTCTAAATTATCTCCAATGGAGATTGCATCATCTACTAGGAGAACTTTCTCCCCTTCTCCAAACCTTTGGACCTGGTATCCTTTCCCTATAAGGGCTTTTTCTACTGATTCAATATTATTTTTAAATGGTTCCTCTACTGGCTTTTTAGGATCTGTTCCCATAAGCTCATGATGTCCGTAAAATGTATCACATCCAAAATGCTTGAGATTGCTGGTTCCGAAATTTGCGCCATTCTGAAAATGAATCTCCCCTATTTCTAAACCTGCCGCATTGGCAAGTCCCAGTTTTTGCAGATTTTCCAACTTGAGATGGGGATTTTTTCGGAGAACACTTCTATAAGTATTGGCTCCCATATCTTGTGGTCTTTCAGTTCTCACATCAGCCATCTCACCTATTCCAAAACTGTCTAAAACAAGTATTATAAACCTTTTCATATTTTTTCCCTTCCAAAACTATCAAAAATTCCTACAAGTTTAGGTTCACCCTTGCTGATACCCTCCACAACTGCCACATCACTCCTAGTGACAAATATCTGGGTTCTAAAAGCACTTAACACAGTATCTCCAACTCTTTCATTGGAATCTATTTCAAAATAGTAGTCTATACTTTCAGGACTGGGAGCTTCTATTTTAACCCTTTTTAGATTCTGGAAACTATTTCCCACAAGGGCATTTTCCATTCCGGATCTTCTATAGTGGCCTCCTCCATAAGAGAAAGAACTCCTGTCCAAATTATGAGAGATCTCTGACACATAGACAATTGCTGGAATCTCTCCAGATGGATTTCTGCTGTTAAAAGGGGTCGTCCCTGTCAGGGCATGCCCTGGCTCACCATGAGTTCCTCCAGCTAATTCTATGAATCTCATATTTTCCAGGGATGTGGCTGAAGGCATATTGAGCTGGCTCACCTGGATTCCTATATCTTCTAAAATCTTCTTTGCCTTATGGATAGTTTCTACATTGGAGGTTTTTTCGATGGAGTTTCTCTCTCCATCATATAGGAAGCACGGAAAAGAGGTGATTCCCTCTATTCTTATATTTTTAAGATCTTTGGAATCCGAAATGAGATTTTCTAGCTCTTCCAGATAAAATCCTCCTTTCTGTCCCGAATATATTCTGCTCTCTTTCTCTAGAACTCTCAGCATAACCGATTGTATTTTCCCCAGTTTTTTAGCGGCTCTATCTATTTCTCTCATCTTATCCAGTGAATAGACAGTTATAATTTCCGGATTTTGCAAAACCACCTTTTCCACCATGGAACTTGGTATCTGAACCAGATGCCCTATATTTCCAAGCTTTATTCCGTGGTTCATCATGGTCTCTGCCTCTTTAAAATCCACAGTGACAATTCCTGCAAATCCCATCTCTACAAGTTTTTTTGCAATAAGAGGTACTCTTCCAAACTGTTTTGTCATGGCATAGAGTTTTATTCCTCTTTTTTCCGCTTCCTCAAGAAGCATCCTACCGTTGGCAAGAATTGCATCCAGATCCAGTATATAACTGTCTGGAAGTATCTCTCCTTTCTGGTGAAGAGATAGGGCTGCCTTTAACAGGTCAGGATTTCTCTTTTCTACTATATCTAAAAACATCTTATCTCTCCTCTTTTGCCAGTTTATAGCTTTCCCTCAATATTCTGATCACAGTCTCTGCTCCGCTTCTGTTGGGATTTATTCTTATGGTTCTTTTCTCAAGTGTAGGATCTGCAGCTCTGAAAGTTCCAGAAACTCTGTAAAACAGGGGTGAAAACT
>JBOFCM010000193.1:0-4463 GCA_051646055.1 Fusobacteriaceae bacterium | reverse complement strand
ACTGGATAAAAAGATGAAAAATCTTAAAAGCCAGAATAAAATTCTGGTGGTAGAAAAGAAAAAAGAGACAGGTATAAAACCTATTGAGATGGAACTGAAAATAGCCTACGAGGACAGAAATCTTCTTATAATAGACAAGCCTCCATATATAATAGTTCACCCTACTCAGAAGAAAGTAGACCAAACCCTAGCCAATGGAGTTGTGGAGTATTTTCAGAGGACTACAGGAGAGATTCTGATACCTAGATTCTATAATCGTCTGGATATGAATACCTCAGGACTTATAGTGGTGGCTAAAAATGCCTATACCCAGAGTTTCCTTCAGGATACTGGAGAGGTAAAAAAATATTACAAAGCCATTGTGAAGGGGATAATGCCCCAGGACCAATATCTTATAGAGAGACCCCTGGGAAAAGTTGGGGATGAACTCCGTCGTGTGGAACTGTCTCCAGAAGAGGGAGGGCAGACCGCCAAAACTCTGATAACGGTTTTAGAAAGAGATGAAAAGAACAATCTGACTCTGGTAGAAGCTGAACTTTTTACAGGTCGTACACACCAGATAAGGGCCCATCTTTCTCTAGAAGGATTCCCTATACTGGGGGATGAACTCTATGGGGGAGGAGACGAGAGAGCCGGAAGACAGATGCTCCATTCCTATAAATTGCTTATAACTAATCCTGATACTGGTGAGCTTATGGAGATAAAAGCAGGAATTCCGGATGATATGTTAAAAAATTTATCGTTAAAAGATTAAAATTAACTCACAGGTCAGTTTGACAAAAAAGTTTCTAAACAGTATACTTTCGTTAGATACTGAAAAGAATATAAAAATAACATATATAATTTAGGAGGAAATCAAATGGCAGTAAAAGTAGCGATTAACGGATTTGGAAGAATTGGAAGACTTGCTTTAAGACTTATGATTAACAACCCGGAGTTTGAAGTTGTTGCAATCAACGACCTTACAGATGCAAAAACTCTTGCTCACCTATTCAAATATGATTCAGCACAAGGTAGATTCAACGGAACTATCGAAGTTGTTGAAGGTGGATTCGTAGTAAACGGAAAAACTATCAAAGTATGTGCTGAGAGAGATCCAAAAGCTCTTCCATGGGGAGCTATGGGTGTAGATGTAGTACTTGAGTGTACTGGAATCTTTACTGCAAAAGAAAAAGCTGAGATGCACCTTACTGCAGGAGCTAAGAAAGTAGTTATATCTGCTCCAGCAACAGGAGATCTTAAAACTGTAGTATTCAACGTAAACCACAACATCCTAGACGGTTCAGAAACTGTTCTATCAGGAGCTTCTTGTACAACTAACTGTCTTGCACCAATGGCAAAAGTTCTTCAAGATAAGTTCGGAGTAGTAGAAGGATTAATGACTACTATCCATGCATATACAAATGACCAAAACACTCTTGATGCTCCACACGCTAAGGGAGACCTTAGAAGAGCTAGAGCAGCAGCAGCTAACATCGTTCCAAACACAACTGGAGCAGCTAAAGCTATCGGTCTAGTTATCCCTGAGTTAAAAGGAAAGTTAGATGGAGGAGCTCAGAGAGTACCTGTAATCACTGGATCTTTAACAGAGCTTGTAACTGTTCTTGAGAAAGACGTTACTGTAGAAGAAGTAAACGCAGCTATGAAAGCAGCAGCTAACGAGTCATTCGGATACACTGAGGAAGAGCTAGTATCTTCTGATATCATCGGATGTGAGTTCGGATCTCTATTCGATGCAACTCAAACAAGAGTAATCTCAGTTGCTGGAAAGCAGTTAGTTAAAACTGTTGCTTGGTACGACAACGAGATGTCATACACTGCTCAATTAATCAGAACTCTTAAGTATGTTGTAGAGTTATCTAAATAGTCCCAAACTTAATTAATTGAATAAAAAACAGAATAGCGGGACATGTGTTCCGCTATTTCTGTAAATAAAAATAAAAATAGAAAATTCCTGGAGGTTTATATATGAAAAAGATAGTTACAGATTTAAATGTAAACGGTAAAAAAGTTCTTATGAGAGTTGACTTCAACGTACCTATGAAAGATGGAAAAATAACAGACGAGAACAGAATAGTTCAGGCTCTTCCTACAATAAAATATGTTCTTGAGAACGGTGGAAAGGCTATAGTTTTCTCTCACCTTGGAAAAGTAAAAACAGAAGAGGATCTAGCTAAGAGAGATATATCTCCAGTTGCTGCAAGACTTGCTGAGCACCTTGGAAAGCCAGTTAAATTCATAAACGCAACTAAAGGTCCTGAGCTTGAGGCTGCTATAGCTGAAATGAAGGATGGAGAAGTTGTAATGTTCCAAAATACTAGATATGAGGATCTTAACAACAAAGCTGAGTCTAAGAACAATCCTGAGCTTGGAGCTTACTGGGCTTCATTAGGAGACCTTTTTGTAAATGATGCATTCGGAACTGCTCACAGAGCCCATGCTTCAAATGTTGGAATCGCTGCTAACATCGGAGAGGGAAACACTGCTGCTGGATTCCTTATGGAAAAAGAGATCAAGTTCATAGGAGGAGTTGTTTCTAACCCTGAGAGACCTCTTGTAGCTATCCTTGGAGGAGCAAAAGTTTCTGATAAGATAGGAGTAATAGAGAACCTTCTTGAGAAGGCTGACAAAGTTCTAGTTGGAGGAGCTATGATGTTCACATTCCTAAGAGCTCTTGGAAAGAACACAGGAACATCTCTAGTGGAAGAGGATAAGATTGAACTTGCTAAATCTCTTCTTGAGAAAGCTAACGGAAAACTTATACTTCCAATCGATACAGTTGTATGTGGAGAGTTCAACAACGATGCACCTCATTCTACTGTAAGTGTAGATGCTATTCCAGAAGGACAGATGGGACTTGACGTTGGAGCTGGAACAGTAGAGCTATTCTCTAAAGAGATTGCAGGAGCTAAGACAGTTATCTGGAACGGACCTATGGGAGTATTCGAAATGCCAAGCTATGCAAAGGGAACAATCGGAGTTTGTGAAGCTATCGCCCACCTTGCAGGAGCTACTACAATAATTGGTGGAGGAGATTCTGCTGCTGCAGCTATCCAACTTGGGTATGCTGAGAAGTTTACTCATATCTCAACTGGTGGAGGAGCATCTCTAGAGTACCTAGAAGGAAAAGCCCTTCCAGGTGTAGAGTCTATATCTAATAAATAGAATTATAAATTATTCCGAGAGCTGTGCTGCCGCCTGTGCTATGCTGTCGCATACGCTTGTCTCACGCAAGGCTCTCTCCACAATTTATAAGCTAAAAAGAGTGGAATTAAAAGAGTTGCTTCGGTAACTCTTTTTTATTTGTAAAAATTTATAAAATGTGTTGAAAAAAAACTCAAAATAAACTAAAATGAAATTAATATTAAAAAATATGAGGGGGAAATATGAGAATATCAAAAATTTTAGGACTTGCAGCCCTAGTTCTGTCTGTTCAAGCTTGTACAAACAACGGAATTGCAGGAGAAAAAGCCAAGGATTACGAACTAGTTATAGCCCATGTAAACGATGTCCACGGAAGAGCCATGGAAGGAAAAAATGACGGTATGGGATACTCAAGAGTAGCTACTCTTGTGGAAAATCTGAAAAAAGATTCTGCCAATAAAAATGTAATTTTTCTAGATGCAGGAGATTCCCTTCACGGAACAAACTTTGCCACTCTTGAGAGAGGAGATTCTATAGCTAAGATACTTGATAAGATGGATCTAGTGGCTATGGCTCCAGGAAATCATGATTTCAATTACGGACAGGAGAGACTCCGTGAAATTGATAACAATACAAAATTCCAGGTACTTGCAGCCAACGTATTTAACCAGGAAGGGAAGTATCTGACTAAACCTCATATGATAAAAGAGATAGAGGGAGTTAAGGTGGGAATCTTAGGTCTTGCAACTCCTGAAACTCTATATAAAACAAATCCTAACAATGTAAAAGGACTTATATTTGAAAATCCTGTTGCTGCAACAGAGAGAGCAGTTGGAGAGCTTAAAGCCATGGGAGCACAATATATAATAGTTCTTTCTCACCTTGGAGATGACGAGTCTACAGAACCTGGACTTAGATCTGATGCAGTAGCTCATGTGAAAGGTGTGGATCTTATAATAGACGGACATAGCCATACTCTTCTGAAAGAGAAGAAAATGGTAAATGGAGTACCTATTGTTCAGACAGGAGAGTACAACAAGAACCTTGGAGTTATCAAGATAGACTTTGATGATATGAAAAAAGGTCTAGATCCTGTAACTTACGAACTTATCCTTAAAGAAACTGCCCTAGGTAAAAAAGGGGAAGATGGTAAAGTAGTAGGAGGAGTAGAAGAGAATAAGGAGATAAAAGAATTTATAGAAGGTATAAAGGACAAGCAGAAAGCTATAACAGAAGTGGTAATAGGAAAGACTGGAGTTAAACTAGAGGGAGACAGAGACCTTGTAAGAACTGGAGAGACAAATCTTTCAAATCTGATA
>JBOFCM010000192.1:0-2516 GCA_051646055.1 Fusobacteriaceae bacterium | reverse complement strand
ATCTCTTATTTTCTCCACAGGAGCCTCGCCACTTTTTATGTAATTTGGTACCATCTCCAAGGTTATTCTCCCTCCCTCGGAGGTTCCTACCAAATATTCCACTGTGTTTTCCACTTCTTTCCAGTTTCCTGTCCATTTGTGGTTGGCCAAAACATCCATGGCCCTTTTTTCAAAATAGGTGATTCTTTTCTCTAATTTTATACTGTACTTTTCCACTAAATATTCTAGTATTTCCTCCATATCCTCCCTACGATTTTCCAAGGTAGGTAAAACTATGGTGCTCACAGTGAGCTTATAGTACAGGTCCTCTAAAAAATTATGGTTTTCTACCAGGGATATTAATCCCTCATTGGTTCCCACCATAATCCTTGTATCAACTTCAATTTCATCCCCAGTTCTTCTAGAAATTATTCTACCCCTATTGATAAAATCCAGAAGCCTTCTTTGGCTCTCAATACCCATGGAATCTATTTCATCAATGAAAAGAGTGCCTCCCCTTGCCCTCTCTATTGCCCCAGCATCTAGACTTCCCTTGGTATAGGATCCAAATATTTTCTTTTCCAAGTCCTTTTCCAATTCATCCCTACAATTCACATGGATAAAGGCCTTACTGGCTCTTTCTGAACTGTTGTGAATAATCTCTCCAAAGGCTCTTTTATCCACTCCCACAGCTCCCCTTAAAAGCACAGGTATATTCATTTTACTCACTTGTTTTATCTGTTTTCTCAACTGTTCCATAACCTTAGATTTCCCCACAAGAAAATCTCCAGGCAATTTATCACTTTTATTCTCATGATACTCCTCAAAAACTATCATGGTTCTATCCTCTGCTCCGAATATTCTCCCCTTTACCTTCACAGATACCCCTGATATTCTCAGGTTAAAAAGATTGTCCTCTATTCTTAAAAAATCCAATTTTCGATCCTTGAAGTAAGTCAATCCTGGAAACATTCCCATGGCACTTCGATTTATATCCTCTATAATTCCATTTTTGTCAATTACCAGGGACCCCTCCCGTAAACTGTAAAAAAATTCCTTATAGACCCTATTTTTTCCTAAAGCAAAAAGTTTTGTATAAACAATTTCACTTAAGGTTTCTAAAACTTCCCTATAGTCTAGAATATTTTTTAGGATTTTCTCCCTTTGGATTTCAGTGAGCCCCATAAGAGCCACTACTCCCCATCTCTTTTCTCCCCAGAAAATAGGAGTACAAAGAAGTATTTTCTTAATGCACCCTCTACTATTGAGACAGATTTCGCAATCCTTACTATGTTTCGGATTCTCTATAATCTTACTTTCCAAATCCCTCAAAGCCCTATCATATATTGGTTCAGATACCTTACTATTTATTCTTTCTCTAAATAACCCCGTTCCGAAAAGCCTTATTCCTTCTTCGTTTACAACTTCTATTTCCACATCTAAAACCTTGGAGAAATTATTCAAAATCCCCATGATTTCCTCTTCAACTCTGTTGAAAATTTCTTCACCCAAAGAACTACCCCCCTATTTCGTTCATTGTGTTTTTTATGGATTCTTCCTTGTAAAACTTATTCTCCTGATTTTTATTATATAAATATTCTTTTATATATTCTATTTTTTCATCTATGGTCAATTTATCCCCATAAATCTCCCTTAGATTCATTTTATCATCTGCACTGAGACATCTTTTCATGGCTCCCTCAGATGTAACCCTAACCCTATTACAACTTTTACAAAAACACTGACTCATGGGATTTATAAATCCTATTCTGCTTCTATACCCCTTCACAGAAAAGTATCTACTTGTACCCTCAAATAGAGATAAATCCTCAAGTTCATATTTTTTTCTTAAGATTCCTAAAATCTCTTCCCCTTGAAACCCCTTCAAGGTTTTTCCAAATCCTATGGGCATCAGTTCTATAAATCTTAAGTCCACATCATTCTCCAAAGAATACTGTGCCAATTTAAGAACCGACTCCTCATTTAATATATTTGTTATTACGCTATTTATTTTTACCCTTAACCCCAGTGACTTACACTTTTTTATACCTTCCAACACCCATTGAAGATTACCACCCCTGGTAATTCTCCTATATTCCTCCTGATCCACAGTATCTAAGCTGACATTTACCCTTGTTAAACCACATTTAGCCAAAGTCTCCCCTCTCTGGGCAAGTAGTAAACCATTGGTTGTCAAACATATCTCCTCTATCTCAGGAAACTTATTCACTCTTCCTATTATTTCCTCTAAATCTTTTCTTAAAAGTGGTTCACCTCCGGTGAATCTCACCTTTTTAATCCCTAGTTTTCTAAAAATATCTACAGTTTCTACTACTTCATCCTCTGTCATTTCATAGGATGTTTTTTCCTCACAGCCCCAATCTGGCATACAATAAATGCATCTCATGTTGCATCTTTCAGTTAAGGAAATTCTCAGATAATCTATTTCTCTACCGTGACTATCCCTCATCAATATCTAGTCCCTTCTCAAGCTAATATTATATAACAACAAAGTTATCAAAGTTATTATGCAATTG
>JBOFCM010000191.1:0-5097 GCA_051646055.1 Fusobacteriaceae bacterium | reverse complement strand
GAGACTAAAAATGCAACTATGGCAGTCCCCACATCTAAGATTATAGCCTGCTGAATATAGTTTTTCCCCTTCTCATTTCCATAATCCATGCAGGAGGGCAGAAATTTTATAATAGCCTCGTAGGATTGAAAATTGAAAAGTTGGTTAAAAAAAGCGGCATAACTGAGACCCAGGAATATTATTCCATTTTTTTCCAGTCCCAGGGCCTTCACCAGAAGCCCGGTATTAAAGAGACCTAGCATACTTCCAATCATGGTTCCCGAAAATATATAGGTCATATTTTTTAAAAACTTATTTTCAAAAAAATTCTCAATTTTATTTTTCATCAAGTATTCCTTTTATTAATTTCAGTAAACAGCTTCTTCCATTTCTCCATAATTTTCTCTTCTGAATATTCAGAAGCTTTTTTCCTTCCATTCTCTGAAAATCTGCAGATTTTTTCATGGTCATGGATCAAATCCAATATTTTCTCACTCATCAGTTCAATATCATTTACCGGAATGAGATATCCGTTTTCACCGTCCTCTATGAGATCTCTGGGACCGCAAGGGCAATCAAAGGACACCACAGGGAGTCCGCAGGACATAGCTTCGATTAAAACCAGAGGCAACCCTTCATTTCGTGATGTCATAACATAGATGGAACTCTCCAGATATTTTTCCAGTATCTCCTGGGTGGGAGGATTAAACCTTATGTTCTTCAGACCGTACTCATCTATCTTAAGATTCAGTCTGTCTAGATCCTCTCCGCTCCCGTATATTTCACATCTCCACTCTCTATTTTTTTGTTCTATTTTTTTCCACACTTCTACCAGCAGGTCATACCCTTTTTCATGGGTATATCTTCCCACCGAAATAATTTTTTTGTTTTTCAGTTCTGATCTGTTCTCTGGAAAAAACGAGATAGAGTTTCCAATCACCTCGATATTCTCCCTGTGTTTCCAGTTGAGATAATCTCCATTTGTGAGAGTTATAAATTTATCCAATTTCCTTACTCTCTTTTCTGTCATAAAATTCACCAATTTGGCATTGAGCATTCTCAGTTTTGAGGCATTTATACTCTTCAGATTTATAAGAGTATGGTTTTTTGTAAAATGGATCTCTCCTACTTTTTTGGCATCTGTCTTTAGCCTGTGAAAAAACGGAAAGTCATCCATCAAGGTGGAGATACATATATCGGGCTTCTCCCTGTCTATATATTTTTGAATCTCCTCCTGGTGTAACCTCTTTTTTCTTATTCTCCCTATCACCTTTTTTATCAGATTTTCCTTCTTCAACTCTCTGTAGTTGATATTCAGATTTTTTACTTTTATTTTTTTTGAAAACTCATAAAAGGGCTCCTGTCCATCCCTGTCTTCAGTGGTTAGGATATGGATCTCATACCCGTATTTTTCTATAAAGTAATTCAGTTTATTTTTTAATACTCTTTCCATTCCCCCATAATTGCAGATTGAGGGAGTCAAATATATTATCTTCATTTTTACCTCATCTTCTATAGAGTTCCAAATACTCATCAACTGTAGCCTTTATATTGTATTCCTTAGCTTTGGCTAGGCATTTTTCAGATATCTCTCTATTAAATTCTTTCTCTTCACAGAGTTTTTTTATTATTTTGCTCAGCTCCTCTGAATCTCCCCTTTCAAAAAGTACCCCATTGTTTTCCACCAGCTCTTTTATACCTGGAACACAGCTCCCTACAAAGGGTCTTCCGCTGGCCATGGCTTCCAGGGCTGATATGGGCAGTCCCTCATAGTGAGAAGATAGGACACAGATATCAGACGTTTTCAGAAGTTGGGGAATATCTTTTCTGTACCCTAAAAAATTCACCCGATTTTCCACTCCCAATTCCCTTGCCCTGTTCCTGCAATCAGCTTCCAGACCTCCCTGCCCCACCAATAACAGCTTGTACTCTTCAGATAAGTATTTCATGGCCTCTATGAGGGTCTTCTGATCTTTCTGCTCATTGAACCTTGCCACCATAATTATTACCCTGTCCTCTGGACTCAAGCCCAGGCTCTCCCTTTCTAAGGGTTCAGCATGAATAAAATTTTCTAAAACTATCCCATTTTTTATAACCGGATTCCCTGCCGGTTCCTCTCCCAACCACCGGAAGAGATACTCCCTCACCTCTGAAGTGATGGAAACTATCTCCTGGTATCTGGAATACATCCATCTGTCCAAGATTCTGAAATACCATTTTCCTCTTCTGTTGTTGGTGGTATTATGCTCTGTTGTTATATATTTTATCTTTCCAGGCAAAAAATAACTGGCTGCCGCTGTCCAGAGCTGTGCTGAATATATATGGGTATGGACCACATCATAGTTCTTTAAAACCTTGATCAGCTTCAATATATTTTTGGGACTGTAGATATCCCATTTTTCGCTCAAATGGATTACTCGAACTCCTTTTTCTGAGAGAGAATCATCATATATTCCCTTTTTTCTTGTGAGAAGAATGACATCAGCAGAGATACCTCTCTCCTTCATCTCTGTTGCCATATCACAGATCAATTTTTCCGCTCCCCCAGAGCCTAAAGTATGGTTAACCAAAGCTATTTTCATATTCCCTCTCCTCTATTTTCAGAGTTTATTTTTATTTTTTCCCGTCTGATTTTCTCCTGCTTGACCTTTCCGCTCTCTACCAGGACGTAGATAAGAATCAGCAGAGGCAAAAATTTGTCCCTGTGCCTTATGGCTGTTCCAGCTGTTGTGGTGCCCATGGCAAAAATAAAAGTTGCTATAAAAAATCCACACATCAGACTTTCTATTAGGATTCTGTCTCTGTGGGAAATCTGACTTTTTATTTTTTTGTAGTCTTTAAAAATACAGTATATGAAAAAAATATATATACTGGAATTCATAAGGAAGGCAAAAATATCTTTTAACCCCCTCCAGAAATTAGGAGTGGGAGAAAAAAGAAAATAAAAATATCTCAAGGGTGCTCCCATTATCAGCTGGGGAATGCTATTATACTGGGATATATAAATGGAACCAGGTACATCTCCTTCAAAGGCAGCTTTACTTGATTTCACCATCCCCTCAAGACTTTTCCCTTTAAAATAATCCAGAGTCTGAATATAGGGCAGCACAACTATAACCGTAGCCAGAAGAAACATCCCCATAAATATTTTTAATATCCCTCTGCTGTTAAAATAAAATTTATACAGGGCTATAACCCCCAAAAATATCATCCCCGAATGGAGATAGGCCGAAAGCACCAGAAATAATAGGCTCAGCATCAGATGAAGATAATTTTCGGTTCTTTCAAACTTAAAATAGTAATAGAGAAAAACCATAGAAAAAAATAGCAGTATGCTCTCCCTCAGAAAGGCCACATTGAGAAACACTGTAAAAAATGAGAAGCTGTAGATTAGCATAACCAGCTTCAGTTTTTCGTAAAAAATCCATTTAGCCCTCTGTTTTATCAGGGCATACAGGATGATTATGGTTCCTGTACTGGCCAACAGATTCAGGGAGCTGATAAATGAGGGAGCCTGCATCTGGAGCATTGAGTATACAGGTCCTACAACCATTTTTATAAAGGGAAAAGGAAAATAGTTCCCCCCCATCAGGTATTTATACCCCTCATGATTGAAGGCTATTCCGTCTCCCCCGCTAAAAGTGATAAACTCAAAAAAATTATCCTTGATTATCAGAAAAAATCTGATTAGAAACCCGAGAAAAACGATTGCTTTTATCTCTCTCTCCTTTATATTTTTTTCAATCAGAAAACTCCCCAATATAAATGCCCCCATAAAAAAGCAGATTGACAGCATTATATATTCCTCTCCTACAAAAGATATCTCATAAAAATTCATATATTTTCTCCATATATTTTTGCCATCTCTTCCAATATTTTTTCTATTGAAAATCTGTTTACATCCCTCAGATTCTGGATTTTTATAGGTTCAGCTACCTCCCTGTTCATGAGCACTCTTATCTTTTGGGCTGTACCCTCTACATCATCAGGTTTTACCAGATATCCGTTGATTCCATCCCTTATTATATCTCTGTTTCCTCTTATATCTGTGGCTACAAAGGGTTTTCCCTGGGCCATCCCTTCCATTATATTTCTGGGCAGTCCCTCACGGTAGGACATAGATGCCAGGATATCCGAGGCTGCAATGACATCGGTTATATCTTTTCTGAGCCCTAAGAAATATATGTTTTTTTCCAGAGTGTTTTTTTTCACATACTCCTTAAGTTCCTCCTCTTTGGAACCGTTCCCAGCAATGAGAACTCTGCTCTCTATCCCCTCTTTTTTCAGAAGTTCCACAGCCTTTATAAGCTGTATCTGATTCTTATTCCCATTGAGTTCTCCTATTATGGTGATAATAAAATCCCGCTCCTCAAGGGCCAGTTCTCTTCTGATTTTTCCGCCATCTCCCCTGCTATATTTGGGGATGTCCACTCCTACTCCGTCTACCCTGTAGACCCTGGTTTTCTCTGAGGTAAAAGTTTTTGCCCTCTCAAAATCTTCCCTGTTCATGGTTATTATTCTGTCTGTCCATTTGGCTGCCAGCCATTCCAGGGGATAGTACAGCATCCAGTTTAGAACTGGAGCTCCCCTATAGAAATGAAAGCCGTGGGCAGTGTACATCACATTTTTCTGATCTGTAATAGCCCCAGCAAATCTGGCCAGAAATGCAGCCACAGGAGTGTGACAATGTATCCCCTGGAACTGGTTTTCACTCAGGATTTTCTTCAGCTCTTTTACTGCACCCAGGGAGTTTTTGGAAAAGGGGTTCCTGCTGAAATCTACGTCTATCCACCTGTTTCCCCTCAGCTCCTCTGCAATTTCTCTGTCCATTTTGGCAGCTATCCAGACCTGATACCCCATACTCTCCAGAAGTTTTATATGGGGTATCAGGAAACCTTCTACCATCTCTTGAACTGTGGCAACTATTAAAAATTTTTTTTCCACTTTTAATCTACTCCTTTCACTTAGAGAGTATTCTGTTTTTCAGTTTGAATAGTTTAACTACAAGGTTAAAAAGAGTCTCTCTGTTAAATATATAGGTAAGAACCTTATATTTCCCCTCGCTGTAGTCGATTCCCACAAAGTTTTCAATGGGAATATACCCTTTATCTTTTAATA
>JBOFCM010000190.1:0-4249 GCA_051646055.1 Fusobacteriaceae bacterium | reverse complement strand
AATACATCACAGTCATTTAATAACTTTCACAGGAGAAAGTTATAGATTAAAAAATTCAATTATAAATTCTGATTAATGGTTTGAGTAATGTTCTAATTTTTTCTGCAATTAATTTTAGAATCTACTTGCAATACACATTATAAACTTTGTAAGAATGTGATAGCCATCTTTGCAGTTACAATTGTTGTGACTGTAAGGAAAACAGGACGGATAAATGCAGTTCCTCTAGTAACAGCAACCTTAGCTCCTGTATTAGCCCCAACTAACATAACAACTCCAACCATTAAAGCATACATATAAGCTATCTTTCCATAGTATATAAAAGTTATAACACTAGCTACGTTACTAGCTAAGTTTAAAAACTTTGAGTTTCCACTACTTCTAATAAAATCAAATTTGAATATCTTTATAAATCCAAATATGATGAAAGAACCAGTTCCAGGTCCAAAGAAACCATCGTAAAATCCAAGAGTGAAAGCCAGTAGGATTCCCAACTTCAGGTTTGATGAAGTAACCCCTGTGAAGTTATCACAGCTACCTAATTTTTTGTTTTTCAGTGTATAAACTAAAACAGCCACTAGAAGTCCAAAAGCGATAGGATAAAGGTATTTTGAATCTATCAACATAACAGATTTTACTCCTAAAATAGCTCCTATAAATGAGAAAGGAACAAGATATTTAATCAAATTCCAGTTTATCTTTCCCGAACGAGTAAATTTTAAAGCACTTCCAGTAGTTGAGAAAAAGGCAGCCAATTTATTTGTTCCTAAGGCCATATGTGGATCTAATCCAGCAGCTAAAAAAGCAGGTAAACTTATGAGTCCGCCACCGCCTGCGATAGCATCAATAAAAGCTGCACAGAAACAAGCTGAAGCTAGAAACATAAAGTTAATAGCAGAGATTTCTGAAAAAAATAGTTCAAACATGTAAATTTCCCCCAAGTGTTTTTTTATTTTTTTAGTATATCATTGAAAGAGTTTTTACACAATAACTCTTTTTGACTTTTACTCAAAGCTTTGATTCGTATCTCCTCTTTAGTTGCTTCAGACCTATTCTCTTTTTCAAAAATAGCTTCAATTAGAATGGGTTTATTGACTTTTGTATACTTTGCTCCCTTTCCACTTCGATGCTGCTCAAACCTTCTTTCAACATCCGTACTAATTCCTGTGTATAGGGAGCTGTTTTCACATCTTAAAATATAGACATACCATTTTTTTTCCAACAAGCTCTCCTCCAATAAAGTATTTACTCTATTATAAGGTATTCATAAACTTTTGGAAAGCCTCTTTTCCTAAATCATCTCTTTTAAATACTCCAGCGTGCTCTAAAACAGTTGAGAAAGTTTTTCCAATCTCCTCTTTTAAAACCTCTGAATCAATAGACTTCCCTCTTCTAGAGTGAATCTCATCTATCCAATCAAAATGTTTTCCAAGAGTGGCATTATTTTTTAAGCTCTCTTTCCAGTTACTATCCTTTAAAGCTTTTTCTAAAAGGGACATCTCATCTTGAAGTCTCCCTGGTAGAATCGCAAGTCCCATAACCTCTATAAGTCCGATATTCTCTTTCTTTATATTATGAACTTCAGAGTGCGGATGGAAGATCCCCATAGGATGCTCATCGGATGTTCTGTTATTTCTTAAAGCTAAATCCATCTGGAATCTGTCTCCTACTCTTCTAGCGATAGGAGTTACAGTGTTGTGTTCAATATCTCCTGAATGTGAAAGTATATCTACGTTTTTATCACTATACTCTTTCCAAGAGTTAAAGATGTGTAGAGCAGCTTTTGCTAGACTCTCTTTATCAGAAGAGGTAATTCTAACGACTGACATAGGCCATTTTATAGTTCCACATTCAACTTCTGGGAAGTTTTTAAGAGTGAAGTTATTTTCGATAGCAGCTTTTTCCATAGGGAAGGTATGTTTCCCAGCTTGATAGTGATCATGAGATAGAATTGATCCCCCAACTATAGGTAGATCAGCATTTGATCCGATACAGTAATGTGGGAACTGCTCGACAAACTCTAAAAGACGATCGAAAGTATCTTTGCTCATTTTCATAGGTCTATGCTCTTCACAGAAAACGATTGAATGCTCATTGTAGTAAACATATGGTGAAAATTGGAAGTGCCAGTTTTCAGATTTTAGATTCATAGGAATAACTCTATGAGTGCTTCTAGCTGGGTGATTTAGTCTGCCTCTATATCCAACATTGTCTAAACAAAGCAGACAGCTTGGATATGAAGATTTTGGCATATTTTTTTCTCTTTCAATATCCTTTGGGTCTTTTTCTGGCTTAGCTAGATTTATTGTAATCTCTAGATCTCCATAAGGTGTTTTAGAGAACCAGTGTAGATTTCTTTTTATTCTGGCGTCTCTTATATAGTTTGTAGCCTTAGAGAAGTTATAGTAGTTTAGAGTTGCCGCCTCAGGTGAGATTTCTAAATCAGATCTAAATCTATCTATAACTGTTTTTGGTCTTGGGACGATACAGTTCATAACCTTTGTATCTAAAAGTTCCATCTCAGCGGGCGAATCGTTTATCAGATTGTTTTGTACAGCCCACTCACATATCTCTAAAAGTATAACCTCTATATCCCTATCAGTTTTAGGAGTCTCATCTTTCCAATCATCTAGATTTAAACAGTCCAAGATAAGGTTTCTTGAGTAGATAACTTCATCTTTCTCGATTAGGTTGTTTTCAAGTCCATAGTTTAAAAGTTCATTTATAAGTGAGAATATCATTAGAAGTCACCTAACTTTCTAGCCCCATCTCCAGGGGTTCCGATATAGAAGGCAGCTTCTAAACCAGTCTTTTCAAAATATTTTTTTCCAACATGAGCTATAAAATCTTCAAGAGATTCATTTTTAACAAGGGAAACAGTACACCCTCCAAATCCAGCTCCAGTCATTCTAGAACCTATAGTTCCACTCTCTTCTAACGCAGCTTCCACTAGGCTATCTAGCTCAAAACCAGTAACCTCATAGTCATCTCTAAGTGAGTTATGAGATTCTATCATAAGCTTTCCAAATCCATCTATATCTCCAACTTTTAAAGCTTCCATAGCATTTAAAACCCTAACATTTTCACTCACAGCATGTCTCACTCTAGGCACAGCTTCTTCAGATTTTATATGATGTTTAACTTTTTCAAAGCTCTCTATATCCATATCACAAAGTGAATCAATCTCAACTTTAGCGTCCTTTAAATCTTTTAAAGCAGCTTCACAAGAAGCTCTTCTCTCGTTATACTTAGACTCTCCAAGCCCTCTTCTCTTATTTGTATTTGCAATAACGATAGATATATTGTTTAAAATAAATGGAGCATAACTATACTCTAAAGTGTTGCAATCTAAAAGGATAGCGTGATCCTTTTTCCCCATTCCGATAGAGAACTGATCCATAATTCCACAGTTAACTCCGATGAACTCGTTTTCAGTTTTTTGACACAGCTTCACCATCTCTACCATATCTATATCTAAGTTGAAAAGATTTTTTATAACAACAGATGTCAGAACCTCAATCGAAGCTGAAGATGAAAGTCCAGCTCCATTTGGAATGTTTCCATAGAATGAAACATCAAAACCTGAATCTATTTTGAAACCAGCATCTAAGAAAGTTTTTATAACCCCTTTTGGATAGTTTGCCCAGTCATCTTTTTTATCGTACACTAAAGAGCCTAAAGAGAACTCTATCACTCCTAAATTTTTGAAGTTTTCAGAGAACATTCTAAATCTATTATCCTCTCTTTTAGTTACAATAGCATATGTTCCAAAATCTAAAGCACAAGGGAAAACCTTCCCTCCGTTATAATCTATATGTTCTCCAATCAGATTAACTCTTCCTGGAGCAAAGAAAACCTCTGTAGCTGTTTCGGTATCTTTTTTAAACTCTTTTTTAAAATTTTCAACTAAGTTTTTGATAAGTTCCATGAATAAATCTCCCCTTTTGACTCATTTTATCTGTTTTGATTTGAGTATACTGCAAAAAAATCTCATTTGAAAGAGAAAAATGTTGTTTTAGAACAAACTTAATTAAAAAAGTTAAAAAAGTGGATGTTAAATACATTGACTTATAGATATATAAGAGAGTATTATTAAAGTATAGAGAGTTGGGAGGCTTTTAACAGTTGAAATAAATTTATAAAATTCAAAAATAAGTTTTGACTTTTATAGATTTTACTATTAAACTAAGTTGAGGTGAAATAAAATGAAGTATTATTCAACTAGAGAAATGGTAAAAATTTTAAATGT
>JBOFCM010000189.1:0-69673 GCA_051646055.1 Fusobacteriaceae bacterium | reverse complement strand
AACTGTTTCTAATTAATTTACACCTTTGTTTTACGTCACTGTCTTTGTGACGTCTCATTACTGAGAATTTTCTGAACTAATTTAGTTCAAAGATTTATTAGATTACTTCTCTATTCTGTTGTTAATGTCCTTTTTGTTTCGTTCACGCTTTTCGTCGTGGACAAGATAGATAATACCACAATAACAAGATGTCGTCAACACTTTTTTGATCATTTATTTTTCAATTTTGTTTTTTTCTTTAGTCTTTACACTTCACCACTCATTTATTTTTAATGTTTTTGATTTATATTGAAATTAAAATTATATTTTTGGTTATATTTCTTCTTTTATTGATCATATTTTTATTTTTTATAAAATTTGTTTTCTATAATTTTTTTATGATATATGCTAAGTCAGAACTATAAATTTCCATACTCTTTTTTTTGAATTCTTTGCCCATGTTATGATATACTATATTATAACATGTTAATTATATTAAGGACTATGGGTTTCAGGGGGAAGATTTATCATGAAATATTTTTTTAAAAAAAACAATTTTTTAAAACTTTTAAAAGAGATTGTTCTTATGACTTCAGGCTGCTTTATCTATGCTTTTGCTATCAATGAGTTTTTTGTTCCAAACAAACTTGCTGAGGGGGGGGTTACCGGTATAAGTTTGGTTCTTTTCTACCTTTCAGGAATATCTGTGAGTAAAACTTATCTCCTTATCAATATCCCCATTGCAATTATTGGATTTAAAATGCTGGGCAAAGAATTCATTATAAAAACTATCTATGGAATTTTTATGATGAGTTATGCTCTTAAAATTACAGAAGGGGTGGGACAACCTTTAGACGATATACTTTTAGGCTCTCTTTTCGGAGGATTTCTTTCCGGATTAGGTTTAGGAATCGTTTTCCTCGCTGGCGGATCTACGGGTGGAATGGACATCATAGCCAGAATAATGACACGTTATCGTGGGATTCCAGTAGGCAAGGCTCTTCTTATTATAGATTTTTTTGTACTTCTAGTTGCAGGCTTCCTTTTTGGAAAAGTTATATTTATGTATACTTTAGTAGCACTTTTCGTAGCTGCAAAAATAATAGATCTTATTGAAGATGGTAAACATGTGGCAAAAACAGTGACAGTAATTTCTAAAAAACCCCAGGAGATTAAGGATTTTGTAATAAAAGAACTGGATCGGAGCTGTACTGTAATTAATACGCGTGGGGCTTATATGAATAGAGATCAGGAGATGCTCTATATAATTTTAAGTAGATATCAAATTATGAAATTTAAAACTTTCATGAAATATACTGACCCAGAAGCTTTTATAACAATAGGTGATGTAAGTGAGGTACTAGGTGATGGATTTAAAAATATCAGAGAACATTAATAATATAAATTTAGAAAATCTTAGCAGCAGCCAATTGGCTGCTGTATTTCATAATGAGGGCCCTCTTCTCATAATCGCAGGACCCGGGACAGGAAAAACTTTTACCCTTGTAAAAAAAATAGCCTACCTCCTTATAGAGAAAAAAATCTCTCCAGAATCCATAGTGGTCACAACTTTTACCCTCAAAGCCGCTAATGAACTGAAAATAAGAGTGGCTGAAGAGCTGAAAAACTGTAATTTCACTTTAGATCTCAATAGAATAAATATAGGAACCATTCATTCTCTCTGTCAAAAAATAATATCTGAACATAATTTTATGATTTTAGATGAGACAGAACAGAAATATCTTATCCATAAAAATCTTCATCTTTTTAGACGGATAGAAGGGTTTAATTCTCTAGTCGCTTCTCTCAAACTCAGAGATAAGAAACTGGCCTCTGAATTATATTCTCTATTTTCAAAATTTTCTGAATGTGAAATAGCTCCAGATATTCTTTATCACAATTCAGTTACTCAGATTCAGACTTTAGGTATCCTCTACTCTCTCTATCTTCAGCTGTTAGAAGAGAATTGTTTTTTAGATTTTTCAAAAATACTTACTCAATGCAACAAAATTTTAGAAAAAGATAAAAAACTTTTGGATTCACTTCATGAAAAATATAGATATATACTCGTAGATGAGTTTCAAGATACCAACGATCTACAGTGGGAGATTCTTTTGAAACTTTCCGGTCAAAATAAAAATATTTGTGTAGTGGGAGATGACGATCAGGCAATTTACAGATTTCGCGGTGCAAGTACAAAAAATATTCTGAATTTCCCCCATCACTTCAGGGAATATAATTGTAAAGTAATCAGGCTTCAGGAAAATTTCCGTTCCAACAGTGAAATAATAGATTTTTATTCAGCTTTTATAGGTGAATTTCCGTGGGAAATGGAAAGATACGAGAAAAAACTTATCTCTTTTAAAAAAAATGACAACAAAAGCAGTTCACTTTTCAAAATTACATCTCACGACAGGATTGAACTGAATAAAAAAATCTGTCAAACTCTCCTAGATTTAAAGGAGGCCGGAAAAATAAAGGATTTTTCACAGGTGGCATTTCTTTTCAGATCAGTAAAATCCAGAGAAGCCAGATCTCTTATAGATGCTCTTAACTCTCAAGGAATAAAAACTTACTCCCCAAGAAGCGGAGAATTTTTCCAAAAAAAAGAGATCATCTTTACTTTGGGAGTAACTCTTCTTCTTTTTAAAAGCTATTTAAAAAAGATTAGAGAATTTTCCAAAGAGAGCTACATGAATTTTTCTGAAAAATATATTCTCTATTCCAACTATCTCAAGATGGTTCAATATGCAGAAAAATTTATAGATAAAAAAGACCCCTCTCTAAAAGAATGGATTCACAATTTTCACACGGGAGAGATAAAAAACTTTCTTCCTATTTTTTATGAATTTTTTAAATTTCAGCTCTATCAAGAACTTTTTTCAAAATCCAGAATAGGTGATAGAAAGAATGAACTTATTGAAAAAAACATAGCTATTCTGGCAAATATTTTTTCAAAATTTGAAGAAAGTGGAAAATCTGCTCTCTCAGAAGAGTTTTTTGACGACTACCTTCCTTTTCTTATGGAGATGGGAATCAACGAATATGAAGATGAGGAGGATATCTCTATTCCCGACCATATCTCTTTTCTCACTTTTCACCAGAGTAAAGGACTTGAATTCCCGGTGGTATTTATAGGTAGCTTAGACTCTTCTCCCGAAAAATCTGACAAAAATTCCCTTGGAGAAAAACTTCGGGAAGAGATATTTCAACTGGACAGAAACAGATTTGAAAGGGAGGGAGCCATGGATTTTTATAGAATTTTTTACACCGGATTTTCTAGGGCTAAAAACCTCCTTTTCCTCACTGCTGAATACAGAGAAAACTCTTTCCCTAAATCTCCTTCCAATTTATTCCTAAACTCCTTAAATAGTTTGCAGGAATTTTCTCAGGAAGAAGAATTTTTTAAAAATATTTCTGTGGACAAAATTAAAAGCAGTGAGAAAAAGAAAAGATACTCCTATACAGGAGATATCCTTCTCTATTCAAATTGCCCTATCAAATATAGATTTTTAAAATATATAGGTTTTCCCTCTCTTCATAGTTCCAAGGAGATACTGGGAACTTTGGTCCATAAAACCATCGATGATATCCATCAGAATATTATGAAAGGAACTTTCATCACTGAGGATTTTATGAAATTCCGTTTGAGAGAGAATTATGATTTTCTTAAGAAAAAACTCAATATGAAACTTTCCCGGGTTGAAGCTGAAGAGAGTAAAAATCAGGTTTTTTCATATCTTTTAAATAACGGAGAGACACTCCTCTCTCTTCAGGCCTCTGAACTTGCTCTCTCATCTTTAAGAAAAAACTATATAATCGACGGTGTCATCGATATGATACTAAAAAAAGAGAATGGGGTCTCCGTTGTGGATTTTAAAACCTCCGAATCCCTTCCGAAAAAAATTCCTGAAAGCTACAAAAAACAGCTTTTGGTCTATGGCTACCTTCTCAGAGAGAATGGGTATCCAGTAAAAGATCTCAGTCTCTATTATACAAGGGATTCCAGCTCCAGATTTCACTCTGTTCCATCCGATGAAAAATTGGAAATGAGCATTATGGAGGAATTCGATGCCACAGTAAAAAAAATAGAGAGAAAGGAGTTTTTCTCAAAAACACCTTTCTCTCATCTATGTTCACAGTGCCAGTTCCGATTCTACTGTGATAAAATTTTGTTTTAAATCTCTCTTGTATACTCTTCTAACCAGTTTTTTTCGGCATCATTCAGGTATGGAGATATCTTTTCAAAGACCTCGTTGTGGTAATTGTTTAGATATTCTCTCTCTTCCTGGGAAAGAAGCCCAACCTCTATGGCATCTATATCTATAGGTACAAAAGTAAGAGGCTGGAACTGATAAAACTTCCCAAATACAGTTTCCATATATTCAGTTACAAACAACTCATTTTCTATTCTTATTCCATGAGCCCCCGGGATATAGAGACCTGGCTCATTACTGATTATCATCCCTGGCTCTAATGGAAATGGATTATATGCCTGTCTTATTCCGTGAGGTCCCTCATGTACTCCCAAAACATGTCCGACTCCATGCCCTGTTCCGTGATTGAAATTCAGCCCCTGCTCCCAAAGTGCTTTTCTAGCCAGTATATCCAAATTAGTTCCGGTTGTTCCCGCCATAAATTTTACCATCGAAAGGGAAATCATGCCCTTTAAAACTAGAGTATTATCCCTTTTTAGCTCATCAGTCAACTCTCCCACAGCTATCGTCCTTGTTACATCTGTAGTTCCATCCAGATACTGCCCACCTGAATCTATAAGATAAAGACCTCTGTTTTTAAGTGTCGAATATTTTTCTGCTGTTGCTGAATAATGTGGCATCGCAGCATTACTCATATAGGCAGATATGGTATTGAAGCTAGGTTCAATGTAATCTTCCTGTTCAGCTCTCATCTCTTCCGCTTTTCTTGCAGCATCCAATTCATTTATTTCGATTTTTCCTATATTATTTTTCAGCCAATATATAAATTTTGTGAGGGCAACCCCGTCTTTTATATGGGCTTTTTTTGTATTTTCTATCTCTATCTCATTTTTTATAGCTTTGAGCAATGTGGTAGGAAGCTGGGTATCTATCAGGTTCAGGTGAGAAATTTTATTATAGATAGCAAAATTCATCTTATTTCCATCTATAAGAATTCTATCCTCCTTCTGAAAACTTTTTACATCCTCATAAATCGCACTATATTCCCTTATCTCTACATGATTCTTATTGAGATATTCCTCTACTTTTCCTGTAATTTTAGATTTTTCAATGTATAGTATCACTTTTTCTTGAGAAATTATAGAATATGCCATTGTTACAGGAGTATTTTTTATATCTCTTCCTCTTATATTGTATAACCATGCGATATCATCTAAAGTTATGAGAATATTATAATCTGCCCCCTCTTTCCTCATCATCTCTCTGACTGCGGCTATTTTTTCCTCAAAAGTCATCCCTACATAACCTAACGGAAGTAAAAATGCCGGTGTCTTTGCCATCTGAGGTCTCATATTCCAGAATCTGTCAACTATATCCAAATTTTCTCTTATTCTTATCCCCTTTTTTTCAAAAAAGCTTTTCATCTCACTTCCAATTTTAGATGAGATTGTCCTTCCATCAAATCCAACGATTTCTCCTTCTTCAAGTTTTTCGCAGATCCAATTTTTAAAATCAGGTGTCCCCTCTCTTCCTACAACATATGGGATTATAGTAGAATCTTTCAACTCTTCCACAGCCTGTACATCATATCTTCCATCTGTCCAGAGAGCGGCCGAATCCTTTGTGATAACTAGATTTCCAAAAGATCCTGTAAATCCTGAAATATATTGTCTTATCTTAAAAAAATCTCCTATGTACTCACTCTGATGATAATCTGAAGCAGTTATATAATAAGCTGCTACCCCCTCCTTCTCCATTACAGCTCTGACTCTTTCTAATTTTTCCCTTGTTGTCATATTCCCTCCCTGATTCTGTTTTTATAAAAAAATATTCTCTCAAGATAAGTATATCTCAAAAGAATATTTTCTTCAATATTATTATTCTACTGTCACTGATTTCGCTAAATTTCTAGGTTTATCCACATCTATACCTTTGAATACAGATGTATAATAAGCTAGCAGCTGTAATGGAACTACTGAAAGAAGTCCGGTTGTCAAATCTAGAGTATCTGGAATAAATATAGTCTCATCTGAGACATCCTTCATCTCGTGATTTTTTTTCTGAGACACTGTAATTATATGTGCTCCTCTAGCTTTCAGTTCTTTTATGTTAGAAACTGATTTTTCAATAAGATCCTGTTGCGTGGCCATAACCAAGGCAGGAATACCTTTTTCTATTAGCGCTATTGTTCCATGTTTCAACTCTCCACTTGCAAAAGCTTCTGTATGTATATATGTGATCTCTTTCATTTTGAGAGATCCCTCCATGGCCACTTTATAGTCTAACCCTCTTCCTATATAGAATCCATTGGCAGACTTAGCAAAATTTTCCGCTATTCCTTTTACTATACACTCATCCTTAAAAAATTCTTCCATCTTATCTGGAATTCTAAAGAGCTCATCCAGGATCTCTTTTTTCTCCTGGAAAGTTATAGTTTTTCTTATGTCAGCCAGATACAGGGCAAGAAGCTGGAGAGTCAGAACCTGATTAGTGTAAGCTTTTGTCGAAGCGACAGCTATTTCTGGTCCAGCCATTGTATAAATTACTCTGTCTGCTTCTCTGGCAATGGTCGATCCTACCACATTTGTAATTGCAAGAGTCAGAGCACCTTTTCTTTTACACTCTTTCATGGCTAGAAGGGTATCCAATGTCTCTCCAGACTGGGTTACAAAAATTGCCAGACTGTTTTCTGTCACAAAAGGAGCCGAATATCTGAACTCAGATGCTATCTCGCTATCCACTCTCAGATTTGCCAGCTTCTCTATTGCATATTTCCCTTGAAGTCCTGCATGATAAGCTGTCCCACAGGCAACTATATATATATCTTTTATCTTCTCCATATCCTCAGAAGTAAGAGCATTCTCAAAATTTATAGAATAATCTTCTAATTCTACTCTTCTCTTCAGAGTTTCTCTGAGAGTTTTAGGCTGTTCATAGATCTCTTTTATCATAAAATGAGGATATCCAGCTTTGGTAGCTTGTTCTAGACTCCATTTTATCTCATGTTTTTCACGGATAGTTGGTTTATCCTCCTTATCAAAAATCCGGATAGTCTCGCAATCTAAGAGAGCATAGTCTCCATTTTCTAGAAAATATACATCCTTTGTATACTTGAGAAGTGCCGGAACATCTGACGCAATATAGTTAGCTCCATTCCCTATTCCTATAACCAGCGGACTATCTTTTCTTGCACACGCCAGCTGATTAGGATGATTTTTATGAATTATTCCCAAGGCATAAGTCCCAGTTACTCTATTCAAAACTTTTCTAAGTGTGCTCAGCATCTCTCCGTCATAATAATAGTGAAAGAGATGAGCAAGAACTTCAGTGTCTGTTTCAGAGATAAACTCATATCCTTTCTCTTTCAGCTCTTTTTTCAGAGCAAGATAGTTTTCAACAATACCGTTGTGAATAACTGCTACACTCTTATCCTTGCTGAAATGAGGGTGAGAATTGATATCCGACGGAGCTCCATGGGTTGCCCATCTGGTATGTCCTATTCCAACATCTGAACTCATGGGATTTGTTGCAAGATAGTCACTAAGTACTTTAAGTTTACCTGTCTTTTTTTCTACTCTTATCTTTCCATTTTCAATTATAGCTATTCCTGAAGAATCGTATCCTCTGTACTCCAGTTTAGATAATCCTTCCAATATAACTTCTACAGCATCTCCATGCCCCACATAACCTACAATACCACACATAATTTTACCTCCGTATTTTTTTAAATCTACAGAAGCGATAGCTGCGTGAAACATGCTTTGTAATTTCCGTTACCAGAAATTTTTGTAATGTCTCTTCAGAATGCAGTTCCCTCAGGTATCCGCCGAATTTTTCGATAACCCTGATCCTCGTCAACCATATTAAAAAATATGGTTCTGGCGCTTTTTATATCTTCAATCGCTTTGCCTGTGGATTATACTCGAATATATAGATAATTACAAGTTTAATTAAAAATTAATTTTAACTGTAATATCATTGATTTTTTATTCAACTAAAAAAATAGAGATACAAATCTCTACTTTCCTATAAAATGTTTTCGTCAAATCAAGGATATTTCCTCTAATTTTTTTTTCAGTTCTTTATAGTTATCTAGATGGATTGTATGGAGTCCGAATTTTTTTCCTGCCTCTATATTTTCCAAGGAATCATCTATAAAAAGAGTCTCTTTAGGTACTAGCTTATATTTTCCCAGTATCTCTTCATAAATTTCCTTCTCCGGTTTAAGAAGGTTAGCATGGGAAGAAATTACCTGACCATCAAAAAGTTTAAAAAACTCCCATTTTTCAGAAATATTTTTAAAAGCGGGATAATGAAAATTGGAAAGAATATAAAGTTTGTAATCTCTCTTTTTTAAAATTTCTACAATCTTTATATTCTCCTCAATAGGTTTTAGGCAATCTATTATCTTATTTTCAAAAAAATTTCTTATCTGTTTTTCATATTGAGGAAATCTCGTTGCAAAAAATTTGACCACCTCATCATAGCTTAGGGTTCCTCTATCCAATTCCAGCCACTCCTTTCTCTGAAATATCATGTGAAAAACTTCATCTCTATCTTCCTCTGGAATATTTTTTTCTACAAAACTATAAGGATTGAATTCTATAAGCACATTTCCCAAATCAAAAATAATGTTTTTTATCATTTTGCTCTCCTGATTTTTTAATTTTTTTCTGATATCTTTTCTATTATTTTTCTGAAGCTTTCTGGAACTTTTGAAACTTTTTTCAGTTTATAATTATAAGCAAGCATGAGTGTTGCTCCTTCTACCACATTTACTTCTAATTCATTATAGACAGTATAATAAAATTTAAGGCTCAATTTTTCTATCTCTATTTTATCTATGGAGATTTTCAGTTTATCTCCCAAAAAAACTTCCCTATTATATTTCACATGACTCTCTCTCTGAATGGTTCCTACCCCATCTCCAATATCTACTTCTGAAAGGGAATAGGATTTCAAAAAATCTATTCTTACCTGCTGAAAAAGCAGAAGAGGAACTTCATTTCCCATATGTCCTCCATAGTTTATATCTCTCACTGTAACCTTATATTCTGTAACAAACATAGATTCCTCCTAAAATTTTATTGCTATTTTCTTTTTAATCCTCTAAAATATTAGAAAAATATAGAAGCTGGTGATAAAACTGTTAAAACTTATAAGCTACATGCCTCAAGATGACTCACTTGACGAGTTTCAAAAACTCCAAAACAAATTTCATTCTCTAGGTCTACATGGTATGGAAACTATTGTGGGAGACTATTGTTCTCCCTCTCTCTTCCGTTCCCTGCCTATTAAAGGAGTCCATATAATCTATTTTCCAACATGGTTGGACATCTGGAGAGAGAACAAAAAAAATCTTCTGGAAGATTTTGGAAATATCTCTCCCTATGGTATCTCTTCTTCTCAGAAATTAATCGAAACTTTTAGAAATGAATTCCTCAAGGCTTTTTCTCTCAATCCTCACTATGTTGTATTCCATGTTTCTCATGTGAGACCTCGTGACATTTTTACCCTCGATTACGAATATACCGACCAGGATATTCTAGAAGCTACACTTGAACTTCTGAATACCATTTTCACTCCTGATTTTCTAGATTCCTTCGAAACTATTCCTTATCTTCTTTTTGAAAATCTTCCCTGGCCAGGGTTAAGACTTTCAGGTTCTCAGGAAGAACTGAATTTTTTCCACGGAGTCAATTATCCAAAAAAAGGAGTTATGATGGATTTTTCCCATCTCATCTGCCTAGAAAAATTCTCAGATTTTTCCCAGGGAGCAGATTTCATATCCCAGCACCTAGAACAGTTAGGAGAGATGAAAAAATATATTCTTGGAATTCATCTTAACTGCTCCCTCTCCCAAAGATATTTATCAGAAGATTTTTTTAAACTTCTTGAAAAATGGGAAAAAGGAACATTACAAGAGAGATACTTTACTGAAATATCACATATAAAATCCATAGATACCCACGCTGTTTTTCAAAGTGAAAAAATAGCAGAGATTATCAAAGATATAAATCCCGATTTTCTTATCTATGAACTGAACTATAAAAATTTAAAAGATCTACTGAGTCTGGTTGAATTCCAGAACAGCTTTCTGGACACTCTCTAATCCCATTGTGAGAGCACGGGGAGTAGGCAGATTTATAATCTCCTCTTCTAAAAGTATCACTTTCTCTTCCTTAACAGCAGTAAGATTTTTATATCTGCTGCTGTTTTTCATCTCTTCCCATTTTCTCCTGCTGGCAATTATGTAGTCTGGATTATCTATAAGAAGAGCCTCTAGTGGATATGTCCAGCCTTTTTCTTTAACTATATTGCTTCCTCCGGACTTCTCTATTATATCATCAATAAAAGTATCTTTTCCAGCGGTATACTCCAGATGCCCAGAACCTAAATAAAAAAATATTTTCGGAGATTTTTTTTGGGATTTTCCTTTTACAATTATCTTTTCTATTTTCTCCTTCAGTTCCTTCAATTTTTTTTCTCCCTGAATTTTTTTTTCATCTTCAGGATAAATATTCAATATTTTTTCAAATCTCTGAAATATTTCTCGAATATTTTTAGGACTCTCCATTCCCAAAACTTTAATCCCCATCTTTTCCATCTGCCTTACCGTTCTTCCATCAAAATGGGATTGAAAAATAACATAATCAGGTTTTTGATAAACTATTTTCTCCAGATTGGGATTAAACATATTCCCTATGGATTGAATTTCTTTTACCTCTTCAGGATATTGACAATAATCAGTCCTCGCTAAAAGTGTATCTCCATAACCAAAATAATAGATAGTTTCCGTTACAGCTGGCGATACTGATACAACTCTTTTTTTAATTTCTGCAAAATTTCTTAGACTTACACTGAAAAAAATAGATATGATTAAAGCAAAAAGAGAGAAAGTTCTCTCTTTTTTCTGAAACATCATCATATTTTTTTACCTTTAATCCACTCTGAGCTCTTACCTGTAGTATAGTTTTCAATAAACTCTTTTTTAAACTCTGCAAATCTTCCTTCTGTTATAGCTTTTCTTGAATCTTTCATCATTTTAAGCAGGAAGTAAAGATTGTGATAAGTGGCAAGTCTTGCTCCCAGAATCTCATCAGCTTTAAAGAGATGTCTTATATATCCTCTCGTATAGTTACGGCATGCATAACACTGGCACCCCTCATCCAAAGGTCTGTCATCTTCTGCATAAGTAGCATTTTTAACTACCAGTCTTCCATATTTTGTGAAAACAGTTCCATGCCTTCCTATTCTCGAAGGCTGAACACAGTCCATCATATCTATACCGGCTTCTACTGCCTCTAGCATATCTATAGGTTCTCCTACTCCCATAAGGTATCTCGGTTTATTCTCCGGACATTTCTCAACAATATAATTGAGAACTCTGTACATATCCTCACGAGGTTCTCCTACTGCCAATCCACCTATGGCATAACCTGAAAAGTGCTCATCCATAGCAGAAAGCTCATCTAAACTTTTTTGTCTCAAATCTTCATATATACCACCTTGAACAATGGCAAAAAGCCCCTGCTTATCAGGATTTTTATGGGCTTCAATACATCTTTTTGCCCATCTTGTTGTTCTCTCTATAGAAGGAATCAGATATTTTTTATCTGAAAGTCCAGGCGGGCACTCATCAAATAGCATAACTATATCTGAACCCAGGTTATTCTGAATATTTATAGATTTTTCCGGAGAGATAAAGTGCTTCGATCCATCTATGTGAGATGAAAACTTAACCCCCTCCTCTGTTATTTTAACTAGAGATGTGCCATTTCCTGATCCTTCACCCTGAGTTTTTCTAGCACCTAGACTGAATACCTGAAAACCTCCTGAATCTGTAAGTATAGGTCTCTTCCAATTCATGAATTTGTGGAGTCCACCGAATTTAGCAACTATCTCATCTCCCGGTCTTAAGTACAGGTGATAAGTATTTCCCAATATTATCTCTGCCCCCATCTCTTCCAACTCTTCCGGAGTCATTGTCTTAACTGTAGCCTGAGTTCCCACTGGCATAAATACAGGTGTCTCTATATCTCCATGAGGTGTCATTACTTTTCCTGCTCTTGCTTTTCCATCTGTTGCAAGAAGTTCATAAGTTACTGGTAATTTTTTCATTTTTCTCCTTATCTCTCCACTGATATTACATCTTTTATCTTACTTATATTATTTACAAGGTGTTTGTACTCACTTTTATCACTGAGTTCCACTGTAAGTCTAGCCTTTATTATTTTGTTTCCATCCTTGACCATTTCTGCTGAATTTATAAAAATCAAATTTATTTTATGATTGGAAATCAATGTCAATATATCCAGAAGAATATTAACTCTGTTCTCTGCAAAAACATTGAAAGAAAATTTATATTTATTTACACGTTTCCCTATAAGTTTAGGATCCCATGTCACTTCTATCTCTCTAGCCGGATCATTTTTTATCATATTCTGATAATTTACACAGTTTTTTCTATGGATAGTTATTCCTGTGAGTTTAGTCACATATCCTGCTACCTCATCTCCAGGAAGAGGTGTACAGCATTTGGCAAATTTTAAAAGAGTATTGTTAGTTCCATCTATTATTACTCCGTAATCATTCTTCTTGCTACTTTTTTCTCTCTTTTCATTGGAAATTTCTGTAACATTTTGAAAAATCTGGACTTCTCTCTCTTTTTCTAGTTTACTTTTAAGTTTAGCTATTATGACATCCACCTTGCTACGCTTCTCAGCCAACTGAAAGTAGAGATCATCTACTGTAACTATATTATGTTTTTCCATATGTTTTTTCAGAAGTGAACTTTCTTCAAACTCTTTTATCGGTACATTGAGTTTATCCAATTCCCGCTCTATGAGTTCCTTACCAATCTTTACATTCTCTGTGAAATTCTGTTCTTTCAGCCATTTTCTTATCTTATTTTTGGCCCCAGTCGTAACTGCTATATTTAACCAATCATTTCCTGGACCTTTGGCATTTTTAGAAGTTATTATTTCAACTCTGTCTCCATTTTTAAGCTTATACTCCAGAGGAACTATTTTCCCATTCACTTTGGCTCCCACACATTTACACCCAATATCCGTATGAATATTAAAAGCGAAATCTAGTGGAGTAGCTCCTGATGCCAGTTCTACAACATCTCCCTTGGGAGAGAATATGAACACACTCTCTTTCAGGAGTTCTTCTGTAAAAACCTTTACAAACTCCTCACTATTCTCATTCTGCTGAGTTTCAATTATACCTCTCAGCCATCCGTATACCTGATCATTTTTAGATACTGCTGTTTTCTCTTTATAACTCCAATGGGCTGCTATTCCCTCTTCAGCAATTATATTCATATCCTCTGTTCTCAACTGTATCTCTACAAATTTCCCTCCAGGTCCAATAACTGTAGTATGTATTGATTGATAATTATTGGATTTCGGAGCCGAAATATAATCTTTAAACCTTCCAGGAACTGGCTGGTAAAGACTTTGTATAAGCCCTAATATATGATAGCAGTCTGTTTTGGTTTTTGTTATAATCCTGATTCCCATCAGATCATATATATCGTCAAATTCTTTTCCTTTTTCATACATTTTTTTATAGATACTATAAAAATGTTTGAATCTCCCATTTATAGATGCCTGTATTTTTGAATCTTCCAGCATGAAATTTATAGATTTAATTATATTCTCAATATAATTTTCTCTTTCATTTTTTTTAGTATCTATAAGCTTCTTCAGTTCCTGATAAGCTCTTGGATGAAGATAATAAAGGCATAGATCTTCCAGTTCCCACTTTATCTTCGCTATTCCCAATCTATGTGCTAGAGGGGTGTAGATATCAAGAGTCTCTTGAGCTATAGACATCTGCTTTTCAGGCTTCATATATCTGAGAGTCCTCATATTGTGAAGTCTGTCCGCCAATTTAATTATAATTACGCTCAGATTTTTGGACATAGCCAATATCATTTTTCTAAGATTTTCATACTGATTCTTAGTCCCATTGGGAAGATTTCTCAGCTTAGTTACTCCATCTACAAGTTCAGCTACACTTTCTCCAAAATTATATTTTATGTCCGCCAGTGTAATAAAAGTATCCTCTACTATATCATGAAGAATTCCAGCTACGATAGTGTCTGTATCCATTTTGAGTTCTATTAAAATTTTAGTAACTTCCACAGGATGAAGGATATAATCCTCTCCCGATTTTCTATACTGCCCCTTATGTGACTCTTCCGCCAAAAGAAAGGCATCTTTTATTTTTTCGAAATCAACTTTCAAATTACTATTTTCTATTTTCTCTTTAATCTCCTGTAAATACTCCACAGTTACCTCTCAATCTGATTTTAAGAAAAAGAGGGCAATTTCAAAAGAAGAAGCCCTCTAACCATTATATTTTAGTATTTCATCAAAGTAAGTACTGGATACTTTGCCAGCTTTTCTTTTCCCTTTAGCTCTTCTAATTCTATTAGAAATGCAAGTCCTACTACTTCTCCACCCATTTTTTCTATCATGTGAACGGTTGCCTCTACTGTTCCACCAGTTGCAAGCAGATCATCTACTATAACAACTTTTTGTCCAGGTCTTACAGAATCTTTATGCATACATAGAGTATTTGATCCATACTCTAAATCATAGTCAAAAGTTATTACTTCTCTAGGTAATTTCCCAGGTTTTCTAACTGGTGCAAAACCTATTCCAAGTGCATAAGAAACTGGGCATCCAAAAATAAATCCTCTTGCTTCTGGTCCTACTACAAGCTCTGCTCCAACTTCCTTACAAAACTTTACAATCTCATCTGTGGCATATTTATATGCTGCTCCATCATCCATAAGAGGAGTTATATCTCTAAATTTAATCCCTTTTTTTGGGAAATCCTCAACTAATGCTACATATTTCTTCAAATCCATTTTGTCCTCCTCTAATAAAATCCATTTTTATTTTTTCTTAATTTGATTTTTTTTTAATCTCTCTTCAGCTATTTTTTTATAATTGAGGTATTTTGAATCGTAAGAATTTTTTGAAGAAACTAAGGAAAGTATCTTTAAAACTTCATCATATTTTCCTTGCTCGATATTATTCTTTGCTAACTCAAGAATAACCTCATCATCCTGATTATTTTCTGCTAAATATCTTTTAAGAGCCCTTTCAGCTTTTCTAAGTTCACTAAAATTTTCGCTGAGCTTTTCAGAATAAATTATAATATAATCTTTTCTGTTTTTATAAAGTTCATAATTCTCATCCAGATATCTGTAGATTTCTGAAGTTCTCTTTTTAATTCTTAGTACTTCCACATATTTTTCAATAAGTTCAGGATCAAAACTTCTATTCAACGATACTGCCATTCTCAAATTTTCATAGGCCCTGTCATAATCTTTCTCGTTTAGATATAGATATCCATAAAGTTTATAGGAGTACTCATCTCTTAACTTCTCAGGAATTTCCTTTAAGTAATCTCTAGTGATCTGGTAGTTTTTCTGAAGATAGTTTATATATGCAATATTCTTTATAGAAACAAGATCTTTAGGATCCAGTTTAAGAGCTTCTCCATAAAGCTTCTTAGCTTCTTCTAAATCTCCTAATTCTCCATAGCAATATGCTAATTCACGGAGAGTCACCATATTTTTAGGATTTTTATTATATGCTATCTTTAGCTCCTTTATAGCATCTAAATATTTCCCTTCTTGAGCATTATTCATTCCCCTTAAAATATAATACTGCTCTTTATCCATGAGCTTTCCGCCTCTACTATCAGAGTTGCTGCATCCCATAAATAAAATTAAAATCAAAGCCAATAAAATTTTACTCATTTTCCATCCCCTTTAGCCACTTCAGGAACTATTACCCCACCTGAAATTATAAGTTTTATAGCTTCATCAACCTTTATATCTAAAATGTTAACCTCACTTTCCTCCATTACTATAAACATTCCAGAAGTCGGATTGGGAGAGGTCGGAATAAATATATTAAACATTTTTTCTTTATTTAGTCTTTTTTCAAAAACAGAATTTGATTCCGATGTCAAAAATCCCATAGAATAGATTCCCTTTCTCGGGTACTCTATTATTACCACTTTCTGATAACTGTTCATTCTATCATTGGAAAAAACTGAAACAATCTGAGTTATCGTTGAGTATATGTGCTTAATCAGCGGAGCTCTCAGAAATAGTTCATTGACATATTTTATTATCTTTGAAAAGACAACATGCTTAAGTGTATAACCGATGAATATTACGAATGTCAGTATCAATATTACTGTCAGAATATTGATTGAAATATTCATTAGAAACTCTACCGAAGTAGTTGTTTCTGATAACTCTACACTTTTCTCTACTATTCTCTTCAGAATTACCGCTAAATAGGATGTTGATATCAAATCCAAAATAAAAGTGAATATCCAATCCAGTATATATAGTGTTATTACAATAGGAAGGAGGGCTACTATTCCAGTGTAAAAATAACTCTTTACTGTATTTTTCATTTTTCTTCATCCACTATTTTTTCTAGGAGCACTCTTGAAATTCTCATTTTATCCAACTCTTTTACCTCAAGTCTCACATCTCCTAAAATAACTTCATCACCGATTATGCATACCCTCGATAGCTCAGTAGTTATTAGCCCTCCTAAGCTTTCGTAGTCTTCAGAAATTGGTAGATCCAATGAAAGCTCCTTATTGAGGGTTTCTATATCTATCATAGCATCAATAAGATATTCAGTCTCAGAAATTTTTATTACAGTTTCCTCTTCCTCCTGATCGAACTCATCTCTTATCTCTCCTACAATTTCCTCTATAAGGTCTTCTATTGTAACAAGGCCTACAACTCCTCCATATTCATCCAAAACCATTGCAATATGAACTTTTTTCAATTGAAATTCTTTCAATATTTCAATAATAGATTTTGTCTCTGGAACAAAATATGGGACTCTTACAAACTCTTTTATCTGTTTTTCAGTTTCACCTCTTTTTACAGAATTTAAAATATCTTTGACATATAAAATTCCTATAACATCATCTATAGTCTCCTCATATACAGGAATTCTCGAAAATCCTGTTTCCAGTAACTCATCCCAAACTTCTTCAATTGTTTTTGTAGCTTCTATAGAATACATAGAAGTCCTTGGAGTCATTACTTCTTTAGCACTTGTTTCTCCGAATTCAAAAATCGAGTGAATCATCTCCTTTTCACCCTCTTCTATTATTCCCTCAGCCTCCCCTACATTTACAAAGGAGATTATATCCTTTTCGGTTATCATGAGAGCTTCGTCTTTTATCTCGATACCAAAAAGTCTTCCTATTATTTTAGAAATTCCCATTAAAATAAATACTATGGGTTTCGTTATAACAGAAAGGATATGCATAGGAGTTATAACAAATCTAGAAATTAAAACCGAGTTATTTTTAGCAATTATTTTAGGTGTAATCTCTCCAAAAATAAGTATGACTACCGTCATTACAATGGTAGCTATAAGTATTGAGGTCGAATTATTTCCCATAATATTAAGCGTAAGGGCTGTAGCAATAGATGAAGCTAAAATATTTACAATGTTATTTCCCAAAAGCATCCCTGTCAATATTTCATTGGGATATTTTAGCCATTTTCTCAGAAGAACAGCCTCCTTAGGATGTTTCCATTCAATCTCTTCAAGATAAGTACTACGAAATGAAGTTAAAGCTGTTTCTGAAGCTGAAAAAATTCCTGATAAAATTATTAATACTACCAACAAAAAAATATCACTGACAATACTCTGATCCAAATCCAATTTTAGATAGCACCTTCCTCTAAATTTATAAAATTATATTTTTTAAAAACACTTCGATATAAGATCTGATTTTGTAACTATACCTACTAGATTTCCATTATCTATAACCAAAGTATAATCGTGCTTACACTCCAGCATCTCTGTAACTATTTTTTCCAGACTCTCTTCTGATGAACAGCTGTAAAAATCTCTATTCATAATCTGTTCAGCTTTGTAAGCAGTAAGTTTTTCTAATTTTTTTTCAAATTCTCTATTGCTCGGTAAAGTAATTAAAACTTCCCAAAAAGCTATAACAGGCTGCACTGGCGGTACCTCTTCCTTTACAAGAAGATCCTCTCGCGTAATTACACCTAAAACCTTACCTTCTTCTACCACAGGAATTTTACCTATTTTTTTCTCTTTCATAATTCTTACTATCTCTTCCACTGTAGTTTCTCTTTGAATTGAAATCACATCTTTATTCATAACATCCAATATCTTTTTCATAGTTGTCCTCCATATGACACAGTATTTTATCATGAAACTCAATAAAAAACAACTTAACAACTCTCAGTTATTTTTTTAAATATGTCTCATACTACTATTATATGAACAAAAGACCCTATTTTCCTTTTTTCTAAATAAGAAAAACAAAGCCGAAGACAGTGTCTGCAGCTTTGTCTTTAAAACTATGAGATTAGAAAAAGTGGGTCTCCCTTTTTTACAACTTTCCCTTCTTCCGCTACTATCTTCTCAATTTTACAATTTTTTGTAGCTTTTACCTCATTCATAAGTTTCATTGCTTCAACTATACAAAGAGTATCTCCAACCTTCACTTCCTGCCCCTCTGTTACAAAAGGTTCTGCACCAGGTGCTGGAGATCTATAAAAAGTTCCTACAATTGGAGATGCTAGCGGTTCAAAATTTGAAGATATCTCTTCAATTTTTGCCTCTTCTCTCTCCTGAAGTTCTTCTCGAAGATCTTTTGGGGTCTTTATAATCTCTTTATAAGTTACCTCCTCAGTAGGTATCTCTTTTTTTATTGTCAGTTTCATTTCTTTCGTTTCTATTGTTGCTTCATTTAGATTATACTTATTAAGATTTTCAGATAATTTTTTTATAGATTCTAAATCAAGTTTCATTTTATCATCCCCTATTATTTTTAAAAGCTTCCAGTGTGTTTTTCATGAGTCTAGCAATTGTCATGGGTCCCACACCTCCAGGAACAGGTGTTATATGGGATGTTTTTTTACATACATTTTCAAAATCCACATCCCCTACCAGTTTTCCTTCCACTCTATTAATCCCCACATCTACAACTACTGCCCCTGATTTTACCATTTCTGATGTTATAAATTTAGCTTTTCCCACTGCTGAAATTAATATGTCAGCTTCTTTTGTAATCTCCCCCAAGTTTTGGGTATGGCTATTACAAACTGTGACTGTTGCCCCTCTATTTATAAACATAAGTGCCAATGGTTTTCCTACAATATTACTTCTTCCTATTATCACTACTTTTTTTCCTAAAAACTCTATTTCATATTTCTTTAAAAGTTCTATAATTCCTTGAGGAGTACATGGTTTTAAAGAATTTTTATCATTTAGAAATAATTTACCTATATTTTCATGAGTAAAACAGTCCACATCTTTTTTCGAAGAAATCGCCTCTATAATATTAGCTTCTTTAAATTTTGGTGGTAGAGGAAGTTGAACAAGAATACCATCAATCTCCTCATCCTCATTTAATTTTTTTATAGCATCTAAAATTTCACTTTCTTCTACATCTTCACTTAGTTGATGAAGTCTGCTAATCATTCCTAATTCCGTGCAAGTTTTTATTTTAGAATTCACATAAACTTTAGAAGCTGGATTTTCTCCAACTATTATAACAGCTAAACCAGGTTTTTGACCAGTTTTTTCATAAATAATTTTGATTTCTTCTCTGATTTCCTCTCTGATTTCAGAGGATAATTTTTTTCCATCTAATATCATTGAAGTATATCACCTATTTTCAATTGCTTTCCGTTTATACTGTCGGCTCCAGTTATAATCCCTTTATTTTCCGGCTTCAATTTTTTCAAAATTAAAGAAGAGTCCTTTGTCGCAATAACAAATCCTCTATTTTTTATAACGTCTACTATTTCACCTGGAGCTTTACCCGGGTAAACCTGATTATGTTTTTCAGTTTCAATTACTTTTAATAATTTACCTTCAACAAAGGAGTAAACACTGGGAAAAGGAGACATTCCACGGATAAAATCATAAACTTTTTGACTTTCCTGGTTCCAATTGATATGGCAATCCTCTTTTTTAAAAGGTTTGACAAAAGTTGCTTCACTATGTTTTTGCTCAGTTCTGACTGCAGTTCCATTAAATATTTTTTCTACAGCCTCCATAAGAGCCTCAGCCCCTATCTCCTTTAATCTGTCATGTAGAGTTATAAAATTATCTTCGTCATAAATCGGAGTCTTTTTTATCTCAATTATATCTCCTGCATCAAGTTCCAATTCTATATCCATAATTGTAACGCCTGTTTCCTTGTCTCCTGCCACAATAGCTGCATTGATAGGAGCAGCTCCTCTAAATTTTGGAAGTATCGATGAATGAACATTTATTATTCCATATTTAGGAATGTCTATTATCTCCTGCGGGATTATTTTTCCATAGGCCACAACAACTATCAAATCGGGTTCAAGTCCCCTTATTATCTCTATTGTTTCCTCTGTTTTTACGCTATTAGGCTGATAAACAGCAATCTCATTATTAAGTGCAAACTCCTTGACAGGGGTAAAATTTATTTTTTTCCCCCTTGCATTGGGTTTGTCCACCTTGGTAAATACAGCTTTAACTCCATATTTTTCGTGCAGTGCTTTAAGTGAAGGAACTGCAAATTCAGGGGTTCCCATAAATATTATATTCATTTAGTTATTTCCTCGCTTTCTCTCTTTTTTATATAGTCTAAGGCCATTATATATCCCTCTTCACCAAAGCCACATATTGTTCCTATAGCAATATCAGATATGAGAGACTTGTGTCTAAACTCTTCTCTTCTATATATGTTAGAAAGATGAACTTCTATAGATGGAATTTCAACTGCCAGTAAGGCATCTCTTATTGCTATACTATAATGTGTAAAAGCTCCAGGGTTTATTATTATATAATCCATATTTCCGTAAGCTTCATGTATTCTCTCAACTATCGCCCCTTCATAGTTGGACTGAAAAAATTCTATATGGATTTTTCCAACTTCCACATATTTTTTCAGTCTATCATTTATCTCTTGAAGCGTCTTACTCCCATAAATATTTTTTTCCCTTATCCCTAAAAAATTCAGGTTCGCTCCATTTATAACCAAAACTTTTTTCATTTATCTCCCTTTTTTTACCTGCTCTACTATCTCCACAAATGATCTTATATCTTGGAAATCTTTGTATACAGAGGCGAATCTCACATAAGCAACTTCATCTATTTCCACAAGTTTTTTTAAAATAAGATCTCCTAATTCACTACTTTTTATCTCGTGATTCATATTAGACCTTATAACCTGTTCTACTTCAGAGACAAGTTTTTCCAATTGGGCAATGGCTACATCCCTTTTTATCGTAGCTAGCATAAGTCCTCTAAAAACTTTTTCTCTGTTGAATATCTCTCTTCCTCCAGATCGTTTTATAACATAAAGAGGGGTTTCCTCTATTTTTTCATATGTTGTAAAACGTTTATCGCATCTAGGGCACTCTCTTCTTCTTTTTATGCTGTTCCCATCCAAATAAGCTCTACTATCTATAACTTTTGTATCCTCGTTTCCACAGAAAGGGCACTTCATTATAACCCCTCCTCCTCTTTTATAGCCTCTATAACCTCTTGGGACGATTTGCAAGTTATAAGTTTTTCTCTGAATTTTTCCTCTCTTATCAATCTTGAAATTCTAGCTAAAACTTTAAGATATATATGACTATCCTTCACTGGGGATGCAAAAACAAAGAAGAGATTAGCTCCTTCTCCATCCAAAGAGTCAAATTCTACCTTTTCTCTATTCTTTCCAAAAGCTATTATCAGTTCTGAAGCTGCCTCTGTTTTTGCATGGGGAATAGCAACACCTTTCCCGATTCCGGTACTTCCTATTTTCTCCCTCTCTACAAGTGCATTGTATAACTCTTTTTTATCTATAACTTTTTCTGATTTTCCAATCAGTCCACTCAATTCTCTTAGAGCTTCCTCTTTATTTTTACAATTTAACTCCAAGTTAATTAAGCTCTCTTCTAAATAATCCGTTATCTTTACAATCTGCAAAAAAATCACCCCAATAAGTATTTTTTCAAATTTAGTCCAATATCTGCCTGTTCATTTATATATTTTTCTATATCATATATAAATTGAAAAACTTCTTTCTCAGCTTCACTATCTTCTAGTTCTTCTAAAATTTTAATGTTTTCTCTCATCTTATCTGAGAATATATTATTTATTAATTCTTGCCCAACAGAGGTTTTTTCTTCCAAGTTTTGGAAAAATTTTCTGTGGTTTAAATCCAAAAGTCCCATATGCTCAACTACTTTAAAAAGAAAATAAGATATACAGAGAGCTTCCCTCCAGAAAACATTTTCTTTTTCTAGATATTCCAAAGTTTTTATAGTTAACCTATAAATTTTTCTATCTCTTTCACCTTCAAGCATACTCCTGTTTAGAATTTCTAAAACATACATAGTTATATATATTTTAGAAAGATTTTTTTTTATTGCCTCAAAATTATCCAGCAGTTCAAATTTAGATACTGTATAATATTCCTCTTTTTTTATCAAAATAAATTTTGATTTTACTAGTACATCCAAGGCCGCCTGTTCTCTCTTCTTACTTTTTCTAACTCCTTTAAGAAGTGTTTTTATTTTTCCAAAAGACTCTGAAAAAATAGTTACCATCAGATCTGCTTCATTTGTATTGTACCTATCTATTATTATACCTTCACTACTTACTATTTTCATTTTTTATCTTAAATTCATCCTCTCTAATAGGGATATTACTTTTAAAGTTGCTTAATTTCAAAGCAGATATTTTAATATCTTCTGAGAAAACCTCTATTTCATTAGGTAAAAAATATCCGTCACTCTCTTTTCTGCTTTTTATCTCTATCACTTCTCCTGAATTCATCTTTATTTTCTGATTTAGATTTTTGTAATAGTTCTCTTTAAAATCCCTATTGTTTTTTTCCAGCTCCATAAGAGTTTTTATAAATTCCAAAACTCTATTCTCTTCTGGAGAAATTTCACTTTTTTCTATCTGATTAAAAAATGGAAGATAAACAGTTTTTTCTCCATGACTATATAGATATATCTCTCCTCTATTTATTTCTGGAGAAATCAGTGTTTTCTTCATTTTATCAGGAAATTCCATAAGAATTTCATAAGTAAGTTCTCTCTTTCCACCATCTAAAGTCGTTGACTCTTTCACCTGAAAAGATATATTGTTTAAGGTGTGAAGAGGATTTTCCTTGGCAGATATTACAAAATAAAACACCATAAATATTGCAGATATTATTTTTTTCAAAATTTACTCCTTTTCTATAAGGACAACTTCTCTAAGTTTTATTATCTCCATTTGAGGATCAACGATATATTCTCCCTGTTCCTGTCCTTTCTCTGTTACAGTTCCAATTTTTATTCCCTTGGAGTATACATCACTTATTCCTGAGGTAAAGATTGTATCACCAACTTTCACATCATCTTTTATAAGCGTTGAATTGAATACAAGGTTACCGTTTTCTCCCTCATCTCCACTTATAACTCCCAGCATGTTTTCCTGCGTCACCGCACTTATCCTCAATTTATTGCTTGTTATCATCCTAACTTTACTATGATTTCCGTATACCTCTATTACTCTTCCTATGAGGTTGTTTTCATAGACCGCATACATATTTTCATTTATTCCGTCTCTTGAACCTAAATTTATATGAAAATTGTCTGTTAAATCATTTATAGATCTAAATCCCACTGTCGCTATTTTTATCTGGAAATTGGATTTTTTCATTTCAAGAAGCTCTTTCAATCTCTCATTTTCCTCTTTGAGAAATCTGTTTTGTGAATTTTCTATCGAAAGAAGTGTGTTCTCTCTTCTAAGGTCATTCATTTTTTCAGCTATTTTAGGATAGGATTTTATCTCTGAGTAAATCCTATGGAAGCCATCTTCCAAAAGAAAAATTCTACTTTGAAAAGGGTAGAAAACTCTGTCCACAAAGTTTCCCAAATAGGATATTTTTTGTTTTAGACTAAGTAGCAATAAAACTACTAATACAAGTATTAGTAGTTTTCTGTTACTGCCTTTCTTAAATTTTGATAACATGAATTATATTCCTTTGGCTATCTCATAGATAAGTTTTGTGCAATTTACCATATCCTCAATTTTTATGAACTCTTCTGTTGTATGAACTTTGCTCATTCCAATTCCCATATTCAGAGAAACTATTCCTTTTCCAGAGTAGATATTAGCATCACATCCCCCTCCAGATGAAACTGCTTTACATACAACTCCTGCCTTTTCACAAGCTGAAGAGAATATTCCCATTATTTCAGAATCTTCTGCAAGTCTGTATCCATCATAACCTTTTACTACGCTGCTCTTAAATCCTGCTCCAAAGCTTTTTGCTGTTTCCTCGAATATATCCATAGTCTCTTTAAGTATTGAATCTAGCTTTTCTCCAGAGAAACTTCTTGCCTCGTACATCATAGAAACTTCTGGCATAACTATATTTACAGCCTGTCCTCCATTTACAACCCCTATATTTGAAGTTGTTTCTGCATCTATTCTACCAAGTTTTATTTTAGTTATTGCGTGAGCTGCAACAGTTAGAGCATTTATTCCTAATTCTGGTGCAAGTCCTGCATGGGCAGTTTTACCGATAATCTCTATTTTTCCCTTAGCTGCATAAGGAGTCTGGATTACAGCTGTTCCTGGAGCTCCTCCTGAATCAATTATGAAAGCTAGGTCAGGTCTGTATTTGTCTAAATCAAACTTCTGTGCTCCTAAAAGTCCAATTTCTTCTGCTATTGAAAATACAGCTATTATCTCTGGGTGATCTACTCCCGTTTCCTGTATCATTTTTATCATTTCGATAATTGCAGCTATTCCTGCTTTGTCATCTCCACCAAGAACCGATGTTCCATCTGTTTTTATAATTCCATCTTCAACTATAGGATTTATAACATCACAAGGTACAACTGTATCCATGTGTGAACTGAAAAGAACTTTTTTCTTTCCAGGAGCTCTCAGTATTGCTACAATATTACCAGCATTACCATTGAACGACTCCCCTGCATTATCTTCATGTACTTCTAATCCCATTTCTGTTAAAACCTTTATAAGATAATCAGCTATATTTCTCTCTTTTAGAGAAGGTGACGATATTTTTACCATATCTAAAAAGTTTTGTATTAATCTAGATTCATTAACCATTTTTACCTCCATTTTTTTATAAAATACACATAATTCTATCATTCACTATTATAAACTATATTCCTCTATTTGTCAAAAAAAGGTGGCAAAATCTGCCACCTTTCGATTAAATTTTATTTTTAGGATAATACTCAGTATGTAGCAGATGATGAGCTTCATGACTTAGTGGTTTTCCCAGGTGTTTCTCGTATAATTCTTTCACATATGGATTCAGATGAGATTTTCTTATTGTTTTCTTATTATCTATTCCTTGAAGAACCTCATATCTCTTTTGGATAATGCTAAAGTTTCCACGGTGATAAGGCTGTCCACCACCACCGATACATCCACCTTTACATGCCATTATCTCTATTGCATGGAGTTCAATCTCTTTATTTCTAACTTTATTCAGAAGTTCCCTTGCAGCTCCAAGACCGTGAGCTATTCCTATTCTAAGAATAAGGCCTCCTACGGGAACCTCGGCAACCCTCACTGCATCCATGCCTCTAAGTTGTTGAAAATCCACATTCTCAAGTGTTTCTCCTGTTACCCATTCATAAGCAGTTCTAGTTGCAGCTTCTATAACTCCTCCAGTTCTTCCGAATATATCTGCAGCTCCCGTTGAATATCCTAAAGGATTGTCAAACTCTCCATCCTCAAGAGTAGCCAGATTGATATTAGCCTGCTTCAAAAGGTTTGCAAGTTCTCTAGTTGAAACTGAATAATCTACATCCGGGTTCCCATCTGTTGAAAATTCAGGTCTAGCCGCTTCATATTTTTTAGCCAAACAAGGCATTATAGACACACATACTAAATCTTCTCTAGCTATCCCCTGCTCTTTAGCCCAGATATTCTTCGCCACCGAACCAAACATTTGCTGCGGAGATCTGGCAGTAGAAGGAATATCCAGCATGTCTGCAAAATTATGTTCAATAAATTTTACCCATGCAGGACAGCATGATGTAAGAATAGGAAGTTTTACGCTTTTATCTCCTGCCAGATGTCTCTCAAGTCTGTCTTTAAACTCTGAAGCTTCCTCCATAATTGTAAGATCTGCTGCGAAGTTTGTATCAAACACTTCATCAAAACCTAATTTTCTCAGGGCTGTTACCATTTTCTTTGTAACATCCTGTCCAGCCATTCCAAATTCCTCTCCTAGAGCAACCCTCACTGCCGGTGCCACCTGGACAATAACTTTCTTTTTAGGGTGTGCAAGATCCTTCACTAGTTTCCATGTATGGTCATTCTCATGTAGGGCTCCCACTGGGCATACAGCGACACACTGCCCGCAGTATGTACATGGTGTTGTCTCCAGATTTTGATCAAAAGCCGTAGATACAACTGCCTCAAACCCTCTCTCTATTCCTGAAAGTACTCCACACGTCTGAATTTCGTTACACATAGTCTCACATCTTCTACACATGATACATTTGCTAGCATCTCTTATTATAGATGGAGAAATTTCTACTTTATAACTCGATTCCTTACCTGCATATTTAATTTCTCTGATTCCAAAATCCATAGCTAGAGTTTGCAGTTCGCACTCTCCATTTTTCGAGCAAACCAAACAGTCTTTAGGATGATCTGAAAGTAGCAGTTCCAATATGGTTTTTCTCTTCTCCATTACTTTCATTGTATTAGTCCTAACTACCATTCCTTCAAAAATAGGAGTAGCACATGCTGGAGCAAGATTTCTTCTCCCCTCAACTTCTACAACACAAATTCTACAAGATGCACAGTTGTTTTTGAAGTCAGCTCCCCCCATATTCATATAACAGAGATACGGAATATTTATACCAGCTGATTTTGCAGCAGTTAAAATAGTTGACTCCCTAGGAACTGTAAGTTCAATTCCATCTATATTAACCTTTAACATTTCCATTAATTTCCTCCCACAAATTTATATTACGCCTTATCTATAGCTTTGAACTTACACGTTGTATAACATGCTCCGCACTTTATACATTTATCCTGATGGATTAGGTGTTTCGTCTTAACCTTTCCCTCTATACAGTTTACAGGACAGACTCTAGCACATGCCGTGCACCCTATACACTTATCATTGATTATATACCTAATAAGGTCTTCGCACTGACCTGCAGGACATTTTTTATCTTTTATATGAGCAATATATTCATCATAGAATTGATCCAATGTAGACAAAATTGGATTTGGAGCTGTTTGTCCAAGCCCGCATAGAGAAGTATCTTTTATAGTTTCAGACAGAGATCTGAGAAGTTCTATATCTTCCATAGTTCCATTCCCTTTTGTTATTCTATCTAAAATTTCAAACAGTCTTGTATTACCTATTCTGCATGGCGTACATTTTCCACATGATTCATCCACTGTAAATTCTAAATAGAATTTAGATACAGACACCATACAGTCATCCTCATCCATAACTATCATTCCACCAGATCCCATCATAGATCCCTTAGCAACAAGAGTATCAAAGTCAATCGGAGTATCCAGATCTTTCTCAGTCAGACATCCCCCAGACGGTCCTCCTGTTTGAACAGCTTTAAATTTTTTACCGTTTTTAATTCCGCCACCGATTTCAAAAATAACTTCTCTAAGAGTTGTTCCCATGGGAACCTCTACCAGACCTACATTATTTATTTTTCCTGCCAGAGCAAAAACTTTTGTTCCGCTAGAGTTTGGAGTTCCTACTAATTTAAATTTTTCTGCTCCATCCAGAAGTATAACAGGCAGGTTTGCTAACGTCTCGACGTTATTAACTATTGTAGGTTTTTTCCAATATCCTTCCACTGCAGGAAATGGTGGCTTAGATGTTGGTTCTCCCCTTTCTCCCTCCATAGAGTGGATAAGAGCTGTTTCCTCTCCACATACAAAGGCTCCTGCACCATATTTTATCTCTATATCAAAATCAAATCCACTTCCCAAAATATCTCTTCCTAACATTCCATAGCTTCTAGCATCTCCAATAGCTTTTTTAAGCCTCTCTATTGCCAGGGGATATTCAGCTCTTATATACACAAGACCTTTAGTCGCTCCGATAGCATATCCAGCTATGGCCATCCCTTCTATTACAGAGTGAGCATCTCCTTCAAGTATGGATCTATCCATAAATGCCCCTGGATCTCCCTCGTCAGCATTACAAACTATATATTTCTGCTCTGCTATCTGGTCAAGAGCTATACCCCATTTTCTTCCTGTAGGGAATCCTCCCCCACCTCTTCCTCTCAATCCAGAGTCAAGAACTTCTTTCACTACATCTTTCGGTTCCAAAGCAAGGGCTTTTCCTAAGGCTTGGTAACCCTTAACTCCAAAGTATTCCTCAATATTTTCGGGATCTATAAGTCCGCAGTTTCTGAGAGCAACTCTATGCTGTTTCTTATAGAATTCCATTTTTTCACCCTCATGAATCACCTCTTTAGATCTAGGATCTACGTATAGCAGTTCCTCTATCTTTTCACCCTTTATAAGGTCTTCTTCAAGAATTCTCGCAGCATCCTCAGGTTTTACTTCAACATAGAATGTATTTTCGGGCATTATCTTTACAATAGGCCCTTTTTCACAAAATCCAAAACATCCTGTAAGGACCACTTTCACCTCATCTTCTAATCCTTTCTCTTTTAAAAGAGCATTCATATTATCTGCTATTCGTTTACTTTTTGAAGAGAGACACCCTGTCCCTCCACAAATTAGCACGTGTTTTTTATGTGCCATTCTGTGACCTCCCCAATATATCTAGAATTATATGTTTTTTTCTAAAAATTTCAAAATCTCATCATTTTTTATAAGATATCTTTGCAAAATTTCAAGTATCTCTTCTGGAGAAACATTACCAAAAACAACTTGTCCTTTTTCTGGTATAACTACCTCTAAAGAAGGATTTTCTCCTGAGTAACCATTAAATTCAGTCTTTACAACTGCCACTTTATCTATTTTCTCTTTTTCCAAATATGAAATTATAGTTTCTATGACCTTCTCTCCATTTTTGAAGCTAGATCCATTCTTTTTATCCATCCCCACTTTAAGACAGATTATATTTTTCATCTCTTCTGTTGTTCACTTTTTCCTTATATCTACTAAAACTTTGCACTCTTCATATTTTTTCAAAAGTTCTTCAACTGATTTAATTTTTTTCTCCATATTTTTTTCTCCTATCCTCTAGATTTATATTGCTCTATTATTCCCTTTACATCCTCAGCCTTTAGTTTCCCATGAACTTCATCTCCAACTAAAACAACCGGTGCCAGTCCACAAGCTCCAACACATCTTAGGGCATCTATTGAAAATAGTCCGTCTGGAGTCACCTCTGCCCCAGATATTCCAAGTTCCTCTTTGAATCGCTTAAGAACCTTGTCAGCACCTCTGACATAGCAAGCTGTTCCCATGCATACAGCAATCGGATATTTTCCTTTAGGTACCATTGTAAAGTAATGGTAGAAGCTTACTACTCCATACACCTTTGACAATGGTAATTCTAACTTTTCAGCTATGAACATCTGCACCTCTTCTGGAAGATATCCAAATATTTCCTGTCCTTTATGAAGAACAGAGATAAGAGCTCCCTCTCTTTCTGGAAGATCTTTGATGAATTTTTCCAGCTCTTTGTAACATTGCTCTTTTGTCAGGTTTTTACAAGACATTTTTTCCTCCTATTCACAACATTTTGTTTTATTAACGTTTTTATGCATTTTTATCAGTACACTAATTTTACCTCATTATCTGAATTTTGTAAATATAATTAAAAAAAACATTTTTCAAATTTACCCTTATTTTTACTGGATTTACCAGCTGTTTCCTCTTAATTTCAAAGATTGTTTTTCAATCTTTAAAAGATTCTTTTTTACACAATAAAAAAAAGACAGGTTTTTCCTGTCTTTTCTTTATTATTATTTAGAAGCCTTTTTATAAGCACCCTCAGATCCAAAAACATCCACTACTTTCGTTTTGTAGTAAGCTTTCATCTCTTCTTTGGCAGCTCCTAAGTATTTTCTTGGGTCAAACTCTTTAGGATTTGTAGCTAAAACTTTTCTGATTCCTGATGTAAATGCAAGTCTTCCATCTGTATCTACGTTGATTTTTGCAACACCAGATTTAGCTCCTCCTCTTAATTCAGAAGCAGGTATTCCAATGGCATCAGATATTTCCCCTCCGTAAGTTCTCATCATTTCAATATATTTAGCAGGAACTTCTGAAGAACCGTGTAGTACAATTGGGAATCCTGGAAGTCTTCTTTCGCACTCTTCAAGAATATCTAATCTTAACTTAGGATCTTCTCCCGGTTTGAATTTATGTGCTCCATGAGATGTTCCAATAGCTATTGCCAGAGAATCTACTCCAGTTCTCTTAACAAACTCTTCTACCTCTTCTGGTCTAGTGAATTGGTGATCATCTGCAACTACATCGTCCTCTATTCCTTTTAGAACTCCTAACTCTCCTTCAACTGTAACGTCAAATTTATGAGCATACTCTACAACTTCTTTAGAAATTCTGATGTTATCCTCAAAGTTATGGTGAGATCCATCAATCATAACTGATGAGAATCCAGCTTCAATACAAGTCTTTACAGCCTCTAAATCTGGACCGTGATCCAGGTGAAGTGCTACTGGAATATCTGATCCCATAGCTCTTGCATGGTCAACTGCTGCTTTAGCTAAAAGAGGCGCAACCTCTTTCCCCATATATTTTAATGCTCCTGTTGAACACTGAAGTATAACTGGAGACCCCATCTCAGCACATGCTTCAACTATCGCAAGCATCATTTCCATATTATTAAAGTTGAATGCAGGAACTGCATATCCCTCTTTATTTGCTTTTACAAACATCTCTCTAGTATTAGAAAGACCTAATTCCTTATAATTATATCCCATTTTGACCTCCATTTTAGTTCTTTACATTATTTTATATAACTTACTAAGTTTTTTCAACTTTATAGTCGCTTAACTTTTAACCTTTACCTGCTTTAAAATATATCTAAAAAACCATTTAAGCCTCATTCTTTTTTTAAAAGCTATCATCACTTCAGGAACTAGACATATTACATTTTCAAAAATTTTTTGATATTTACCAAAATTTTTATTGAAAATTTTGAATTCTGTAGCTAACCATGATATCATCAAAAGGTTTAGAATTCTTAAGAAATTTATCAAAAACCCCTTCAATCCCTCTTTGGTTATATATATATTAAAAACTTTAAATAGCACTTCACCTTCTTGATTCATTAAAAACTGAAAAATAAAAGTACTTCCATAGAAAAGAAAAAAAAGTTTCAATCCCTTAAAATTTTTAACTATATTTTTATTTTTTAAAAGATTAAAAATAATCAGAACTCCTGCAAGTAAAAATATGAACTCCATTCTATTCAAACATATATTTATAAAAAACAGAAGAAAAAGACTACTTTTTAACAACATCTACTCCCATCATATATGGAACAAGAATTTCTGGAATTAAGAAAGATCCGTCTTCCTGCTGATAATTTTCCATTATTGCAACAAGTGTTCTTCCTACTGCAAGACCTGATCCATTTAGTGTATGAACAAACTCGCTCTTTGAAGATCCTTCAGGTCTATATTTTAATCCCATTCTTCTAGCTTGGAAATCTCCACAGTTAGAACACGATGAAATCTCTCTATATTTGTTTTGTGAAGGTAACCATACTTCTAAATCATAAGTTTTAGAAGATCCGAATCCCATATCTCCTGAGCAAAGTAAGACTATTCTATATGGAAGTTCCAGTTTCTGAAGTATAGTTTCCGCATTTACAACCATTTTCTCAAGCTCATCATAAGATGTTTCTGGAGTTGCAAGCTTTACCATTTCAACTTTATTAAACTGGTGCTGTCTGATAAGCCCCTTAACATCTCTTCCGTAAGATCCAGCTTCTCTTCTGAAACATGGAGAATATGCTGTCAAATATTTAGGAAGATCTTTTTCATCCAAAATCTCTTCTCTATGGATGTTCGTAAGTGTTATTTCAGAGGTTGAAATTAGGAACATATCGTCAGTTGTTTTGTACATATCTTCTTCAAATTTAGGTAGCTGACCTGTTCCTTCGCAGATCTCTCTTCTAACGATGAATGGTGTCAAATGCTCTGTATATCCGTGCTCTGTTGTATGAGTGTTCAGCATGAAGTTTATTATAGCTCTTTCAAGTCTTGCTCCCATACCTCTATAAACTACAAATCTTGACCCCCCAAGTTTTGCTCCTCTTTCGAAATCTAATATTTCAAGATCTTCTCCAATCTCCCAGTGAGATTTTGGCTCGAAAGAAAACTGCTTAGGAGTTCCCCAAGTTTTAACAACTAGATTATCCTCTTCATCTTTTCCAACTGGAACTGATTCGTGAACTATGTTTGGAATAGTTTTTTGGATATATGTAAGCTTTTCGTCAACCTCTGCCAGCTTCACATCTAACTCTTTTATTCTTGAAGAAACTGTTCCCATCTCAGCTATAATTGCAGATGCATCTTCCCCAGCTTTTTTCATCTGTGCAACTTGAGTTGAAACTGTATTTCTTTTTCCTCTAAGAGCTTCAACTTCTGTCAATATATCTCTTCTTTCTGCATCTAACTGCTCAAATTCCTCAAGAGAAAAATTACTTCCTCTTTTAGCCAGCATTTCCTGTAAATATTCAATATTGTCACGTATAAATCTCAAATCTAACATTTTCCAAATCTCCTTCTCATCTATTTTTTATTTTTTCAACGGTTTATATTCTATAACCATTTTTTACTATTTTTATACTTGAAGATTTCAATCCCGCTATATCTAAAAAGGCATTGGGAGATCCATTTTCTATATCTATCTCTAGACTTGTTCCACTTATTCTTCTACTTCCTTTTATCTTATCTTTTAAATCTCTCTCAACTATTTTTCCTTTTTTTTCCTTTTTTTCAAGGATATTTTCTTGAGAAATTAATCTTTCAACACTGTCTATCTCTTCCTCTAATCCCTCAAGAAGATATATAGCTCTCTTGAATCTCTCTCCTATGCCAACTTTATCAGTTATATCTTCTACTTTCAGAACTTTAAACCCCTTCACTTCAAAGGAATTAAACCTCTCAAATATCTCATCATTCTCCATCTCTCTCTCTAGTTCCATCTCCATAATCTCGTTATAGGCTTCTGTCCCCAATGAAACTGGATTTCCAAAAGAGAGTTTAGGTCTCGGATGAAATCCCTGACTATATTTTACAGGAATTCCACTTTTTATTATAACTCTCTCAAAAAATCTCAAAAGATCCAGATGAGATATAAATTTCATCTCTTGAATCTTATTAAAGTAAACTCTTTTTTTCATAGTCTCTTCCTTACATTTATGACTTGTTCTGTGAACTTCTATCTATTTTAACATATTCTCAAGTTTTTTTTCAATCTCTTTCAATTTTTTCATCATTTCAGGAAGCTTTCTCATAGAAATTTTTATCTTCATATCATCTTTGTGAGGGACTAAAGGATAACCAGAAAGAAATTGATTATCTTCTACATTTCCCATAACTCCAGACTTTGCAGCTATTACCACATTTTTTCCTATCTTAAGATGACCGCCTACTCCTACTTGGCCTGCAAGAGTCGTATTATCACCTATTTCTGTGCTTCCTGCAATTCCAACTTGAGATATTATTATACAGTTTTCACCTATTATATCATTATGAGCTATCTGAACAAGATTATCTATCTTTGTATATTTTTTTATGATTGTATTACCTATAGCACCTCTGTCTATGGTTGTATTAGAACCTATCTCAACGTAGTCTTCGAGAATTACCGCACCAATTTGATCTATCTTAGTATTTATTCCATTTACCTTGACATATCCAAATCCATCGGATCCAATAACAGCTCCAGGTTGGATTATACATCCCTGCCCCAATTGACAAAACTCTCTTATGGTAACATTGGCATGAATTATACATTCATCCCCTATCTTTACCCCTTGAGATACTACTGCTCCAGGCATTATCTTAACGCCATTACCTATCACAACATCATGACCTAGATAGACATTGGGAGCAATTTCACAATTTTCACCTACAACAACAGACTCTTCAATCATTTTTTCCAAAGGCTTTACTGGTTTTTTGAAAAAATTTAGAATTTTAGGCATAAGTATTCTAGGATTTTCCCTTACTACAAGATAAGTTTTTCCAATCTCTGGCAACTCTATTCCTGCAGGAACTATAACCACCCCAGCCTTTGTTTCTGATATTTTTTTTAAAAATTTCTCCTCAGATGCGAATGTCAGTGTATCCTCCTGAGAATGAAAAAAAGGAGTTAATCCGGAGACAGACTCCCTGATTAATTCCCCTTTAATTTCACAATCAAGGAGGATTTTAAGATCTGATAATTTATAATTCAAATTCAATCCCTCCCTTGCTATTATTTTTTTGTATTTTTCTCAAGTTCCGTTAAGACTTTAGCAGTTATATCTTCTCCACCAAATTTTACAGCTCCAGCTTCTAAAACATAATCAAACTTATCTCCCTTAGCTACATTGTTAACGGCATTGTTAAGAGCTTGCTCAATCTCTTGAAGTCTTGTCATTTCCTCTTTACCTAACTTAGTCTGAGAATCTTTTATAAATTTCTGGAAAGTTTCAACCTCTCCCTGGAATTTCGTTTTTTCAGCTTCAGTTACTGCCGCTCCTTTAGCTTGTAACTCTACCTGCATTTTCTGAAGAGTAACTTCTTTCTTTTTTATCTCTCCCTCTAATCTGTTCTTTTCCTTTGTAAGATTTTCTTGAAGAGTCTGAGTTTTAGAATATTTTCTAAAAACTTCCTCACTATTTACATATCCTACTTTCACAGCTAAAGCTGAGGTTGAAATCGCTACTGTCAATGCTAACATCATTATTTTTTTCATATTAATTATACCTCCACTATTATAAAATATTTACTTGCTTTTTATGTTGCTACTAGAAAGAGTGTCCCATATTAAAGAAAAACTGCATTCCATCTGCTCCATCTACTTTTTTTCCTACAGGCCATCCGAAATCAAATCTTAAGGGACCTATAGGAGTATTCAGTCTAAGCCCTACACCTGCTGCTGTAGCTATCTCATCTGGAAACTCTTTATCACGCCCTGTTTCTATATATCCTGGATCTCTTCCGTTTTGTTTCCATGCTCTTCCTATATCTGCAAAAAGTACAAACCCTACAACGTCATTAATCTGAGTTCTATTTTCTATAGTACCTACAAGCTTCTGAGTTCCTTGGAAGAATCCTCCTTCATAACCTCTCAGAGAACTTCCTCCAACCCAGAATCTTTGAGATTCTTTTGTTGTCATAGTCATGATACCCGAGTTTATTCTATAGGCCATTGTATTATTTTTAAAGAATCCTCTATGGTATTTTCTAAGTTCAAGAGTTATATTTCCAAAAGTGTCTGCATTATTTCCACCAGCATAACCGCCTTCCAGCTGAAGTTTTGCAAATTCTCCTGAAGTGGCATTTAGATAGTTATTTCTAGTGTCGTAAGTAATGGAAGGGAAGAGACTCCAAAGTTGGTATTTGTCAGTTTCATCTCCATCTACAGAAATTTCAGTTATATGCTCTAACTTTGTTCCTAGGGACAATCTCGTATATTTAGTCAATCCTTTACCTATGGTAACTTTTCCACCTACAGTTTCAATTTCATTGAAAAGAACACTGTCACTTATCTCAGATGTTGTTTTATAGAGATTCCATCCCCATGAAAGTCTGTCAGTACCCTTTATCCAAGGGTCATAAAAGTCAATTGAAAGATTTGAATAATCTTCATCAGATTTCTCAAAACTGATTCCTAGATTCTGACCTCTTCCATCCCAGTTAGTGTCCTTAACTGCAAGCATTCCCAAAAGACCAACTTCTGATCCGTAAGATATGGCTCCTTGAAGCGAAGCTGTTCTCTCTTCATCTATAAGCAACACTAGACTTCTACCATCAGGATCCCCAGGTATAGAATTAGCATCATATTTAACATTTTTAAAGTGTCCTGTTCTCATAAGATTTTTAGAAGTTTCATCATATGCATTTACATTGAATACCTCTCCAGACTTCATCTCAACTTCTCTTTCAATTACAAAGTCTTTTGTCTTCAATATATCATCTGTCGGTTTTCTTCTTTCACCTTTCTGCTTAGTGACCATTTTTTTATATTGAATATCTCTGACAACTCCTTCACTGATTATGAATTCAAGCTCCAGATTGTTATTTATATCGATATCCGTTATCTCTGCAAGAATATACCCTGCATCATAATACTTGCTCAATATTCTATCCCTATCTTCCTGAATAGTTTTTATGCTAAATACTTCTCCAGGCTTGGTTTTCATTGTGGATAACAGTGTATCTGTTGATTGTACTGTATTTCCAATGATATTTATTCCATTAAGTACAGGATTTTCTAAGACATAGTATTCCACAGATATTTTATCTGTATTTTCTATAATTCTATATTCTACATTTCTAAAATATCCCGTTCCAAGAAGAGCTCTCTGCCCCTCTTTTATCTTTCTTTCAGAAAAATATCCTCCTGTTTTTATTGGAAGAAGAGACTTCATGGCATCTGAAGACAAATTCTTTATTCCTTGGATTTTTATATTGGAAACAATAAGAGTTGTATCCACTCTATCTCTATCGCTATTTGGAATTATACCTTTATCGTTAAGTATTTTTTTTACATCTTTCTTCTCTTTTATCTGTACTACTACTTTAACTCCACCATCAAATATTTTAGGAAATATAGACAATTCCTCTGCATAACCCTCTTTTATAATCTTGTTATAATCAGATATAAGCTTTTCTGTAGAAAATTTATCTCCTATTTTAGTTCCCATTAAATTAGTAAGTACTTCTTCCGGTATCTCGCTGTTTTCTAAAATTTCTATGCTCTGAACATTATAATTATCTTTTAATGTCTCTTCTGCAAAAGATCCTATAGAAAGTAGTGCCCCTAGAAGAAAGGTTAAACACTTTTTCATTGACTGTCCTCCATCCTTTTGTTTGTTCTTTTCTATTTTTTAGGGAGAATATTTTTTATTATCCCTGTATATATTTCCATAAGACTATCATACTTTTTCTCTATCTTAAAGTCAATATAATAATTTAATTTTTCTTTTTTTATTTTTTGATTTTCGCTGCCATAACCATCTTCACCTTCATTTTGAACCCCGATTCCCAAGGATTGACCTTCAGTATATCTGTACTCTAATCCCGCACTATATCTATCGAAATTATTGTATCCACTATACCTGCTCCTTTTGTTTTCTTCGTCACTAGCTCCAGTTATTCTCGCATCTGCCACTACAAAAAGTTTATCTTTGTATATTTTATCTTCAGCGACAATTTTTATTCCGAAGTTAAAATTCGTCTGGTTATTTTTATCTCCCTCTGACTCTAGATCACTAAACGTATCTGTTATATCAGCAGTTATTCTCAGTTTGGATAATCCGAAAATTTTCTTCAGTGCCCTTGATGTGGGAGAAAGAAAAGAATTGGTAAGCTGTGCTCCTAAAAGGTTTTTTATAATAGTTGCCGATGGCCCTATTCTATTATTTTCTTCACTATATCTCTCTTCAGAGTTAAATAGCGAAGCTAACGTTCCTGAAGAAGACTGATTATTATTTTTTATTCTAAAATTCAAAGATTTTATCTCTCCTGTAAGGGATATCTCTGTATTTTCAACTGGAGATTTAGCTTCAAAGCTAAGTATAGGATTCAAATTAGGAAGGTAATCTTCAAGATCATTAAATACAAGCCTTCCTGTAGAAATTTTGAAATCATTTTCTCCTAGAATAAACTCTCCCTTATCAACCTCAATCTGACCTATAAAATTGAGTTTGTTCAGCTGTCCGGAAAGTTTTCCTCCACCGATTACTTTTCCTTTTATCTCTTCTAAGATATTCCAAATATTTGGAATATCCACATTTATGCCTTTTATGATTTTAAAATCTAAATCTACTCCCATCTCCTGAGCTGCTGCAATCTCGCTTTCGTACTCCTCATCAACAGATTCTCTCTCTCCGAACCTCACTGGAATCGCTGTTAGTATTATTTTTTTTAAAATTCCCAAAACCGATATTCCTTCACCAATTCCAGGGATACCTTTTATATCTCCCTCTATAAAATCGATTTTTCCAGAAAGTTTATTTTCAGAAAATTTCAGTTCTGAATTTAAAAGCATTCTCAATTCTTTCCCCAAACTATAATCCACTTCTTTCAGTTTCATAGAAAGATTATAATCTAGCTTCTTATAAAAATCAGAATTCTGATTTATCTCTAAAAGAGATGGAATATTGAAATATCCAGCTATTTCTCCTGTTCCATTGTTTATTTTTCCAGATAAATTTTTAATTTCTATTCTTTTTCCTGTCAACGAGAGATCAAAATCGATATTTTCGCCTTTTATCCTGGATTCATCCAGGGAAAACGATATTCCTTCTCCTCTAAAGCTTCCATGATTTTCACGGTTAGAGAGAGTGAGATTCATTCCTGCTTCTCCACCAATCTCTTTTACAGGTGACTTTTTTGCTAAAAGATTTAAAAAATTGAGATCTATCTCTTTGGAATCTAATTTTACAAGGTACTGAGAATTTTTTATGTCGTAATACCCCTTTATTTCCATCTTATTTTCTAAGTAGTTAAAACTAAGATCGTCTATATAAATCTTTTGGAAATCCCCATTTACTCCTAAATTTATATTATAAAATTTAAAATCCTCTACAGTAACTTTTTTTGAATCGATTTGAAACGAAAATTTAGGTTCATTAAAATTTCCTACCATATTACTTTTGAGAGAGAATTCACCTTTAAAAGGAGATTCTTTATACACAGATTCTATCGAAATATTTTTTTCATCTAGATTCAGATTTATCATTTCTGATTCTAAATCTATCTTTCCCGTTATTCCAAAAACAGGTTCTCTGTATCTTATAAAATCTATCCTCTCTATTCCTAATACACCTTTTAAAAAGTCTTCTCCACTGTATGTCAAGTTCCCTTTTAATTTTCCTACTCTTTCTCCTTTAAAAAAAAGATCATCCACTGTAAAAAGACCTTTAGCTTCTATGGATTTTCTAGTTCCTACAGCTGAAAATTGTCCAATAAGCCTGTACTTAAAATTTTTATCCTGAATATACTGCGAAAGATTGGTTTCAAAAATGTTGGCTGTCAGAGAATACTCTAAAGTTTCTAGGTCATACTGACCCGATGTTTTTGAGTTTTTATTCAAAGTTAAATTTTTCCAGCTCATAAGTCCGTTATCATATAAAATCTTACCTTGGATTCCTAAAGAATTTTCCTCAAAAAGATATATTTTCGAGTCACTCAAATCCAGCTCAGCACGAATCCCCTCTCCATTTTTTCTGAAATATCCTCTCCCCTCTCCAATATTAAACCTGATATCATCTATTTTCAGGTAATCATTCTTAAGGTTTCTCATCTCATAATCTAGATATAATTCCCTTTGAATTATATTATAATTACCATTTATTGTCAAAATATTATTCGAAACATTCAGAATTTGAAGCTTATTCTGATCTAATTTCAAACTATATTTCAATCCATTTACCCCATACTTTCCATAATTTATACTTTCTACTGTTCCTTCGGAATCAAATCTAAACTCTTTTCCGCTTCCTTTCAAATCCCCAACCGAATTAATTTTAATCCCTAGCACTTCCCCATCCAAGGGATAATTATACTCAAAATTTTCACTTTCATAACTTAAATGATAATACATCTTAGATATATCCAGTTCTCCCTCTCCAAGCAATACTCTTTTATCTGCCTGCAGCACCTGTATTTCATTAAAATATATCTCATTATTTTCTCCAGTTCCTATCAATTTCAGAGTAGCAACTCCCAACAAATCCAGTGCCCATTCACCTTGGAAAGATTCTAGATTTGTGTTTTTTATATCATATATGATGAGCGGGTCTGATATTTCCTGTATTTGACTTTCATCACCTATCATAGAAAGGATTTTACTTTCGTAATCAAAAAGTCCTTCTCCCTTCACTATCCCTTTTTTACTTATAAATCTCAAGTACTCCTCTGAAAAGAAAAGGTTCACTTCTCCCTGAAAATTTTCTATCTGATACTCTATTCCCAACTGTTCATTTTTTAATTTTCCAGATATAGAAATATCTTTTTTAAGTCCATTTAAGAATCCTTCAGCTTTAAGAAAATCAAATTTTACATCTTCCTCAGAATAGATTAGGCCTCCCCTAGCATTTTTAAGCTGAAATTGCCCAAAATCTCCATCTGAAAAAATATAATCTACACCCAATGAAAATTTACTCTCACTATCTAACTTCAAAATCACCGCAAGATTTTCAACATCCATAGGAATTTTATTTAGAGGTATATCTTTTAAAAGCTTGTAATTTTGGAGTTGGGACATACTCATTTTCCCCAAATTTATCTTTGCATCCATTCCATTCTCGAAATCAAAATCTAGATCAAATTTTTTCTTTTGAGAAAAAATTTCAAAATCAGCTTTTATGAGTATTTTTTTTCCTAAAAAACTGACTTTTCCATTTACATTTTCAATTGGTTGCAAAAAATCTGCATATTCTATGGTAGCCTCTCTTAAATTGGCAGATCCCTCTAATCCTCTTGGAGAGATTGTGAGATCCAAATCCACTCTTCCACCCTTATACTGTATAGGTTCGTAATAATAACCGTACTGAAGAAGAGATGTATCTATCTGTATATTTTCCAATTTAATATTCATATCATAATCTTCTGTAAGATTATTAAAACTATAAGTAGCTTTCTCATTTCCATCTTCTCCTGAAAAAAGAAGATCTATTCCTTCAACTCTATCAAAACTCACATATCCTTGAATTTTTTCAAGTTTTTTTTCAATAGGCACCTCATAAGAGAGATCTCTAAAGGTCAGATTCCCACCATCTACTTCTATTATTCCAAGTGGGACTCCTGTTCCACTTTTTCCACTTCCTCCAGTTGAAAAAGCCCTTACTATATTTACATCCGAGTCTTTTCTTTCTATTAAAACTTCAGGATTTTCAACACTTATTTTCTTAAGCCAGTCTTTAACCGGGCCCTTAATTTCATATTCAATATATACATTGGGTGCCGCCACTATTTTTTGATTTTCATATATCAATTCAATATTTTTTCCAGCTATTTTTCCCCATTCTAAAAATTTTATCTCCTCTATATGAAAAGTAGGCTTCAGTGCCAGAGATAATATAAGTGCCACTGTATATCCCAAGTTCATTATAGCTGTAACTGCTATTCCTGTAAAAATAAAAAAAAGAGAGAGCAGAGCTCTTACTCTGCTATCTCTTACTATGTTTTTTATTCCTCTTATCACTTTTTTCACTCTGCTCACCTCCCTATTTTTTTCATTATACTACAGTGGTCTTTTTAGTGGAATACCTGTTTTTCTCGGGTATTTTTTATCTGTGATCCCTATTTTTCTGACAATTATAACTTTTCTTCCATCCTTACAGTAGGGTAAGTTCAAATTGTATTCTGCCTCAATGGTGCTGTTAAGTATTTCAAGTGCATTGGACGCCTTAGCCTCTTCCCCAGTATCAGGACTTTTCTGTATAAGAAACCTTCCTTGAGTTTTTAAGAAAGGTATCATATATTCTAAGATTGTAGGAAGCTGTGATACTCCTCTGCAAAGTCCCAAATCATAAGATTCACGATTTTCATCATTTATAAATTCTTCAGCCCTCATATTTATAACTTCTACATTTTCTAGATTAAGCTGTTCTTTTACATACTCTAAAAATTTTGTCTTTTTTCCAACCGAATCCATGAGAGTGAATTTTATATGGGGATTACAAATTGCCAGTACCATTCCTGGAAAGCCAGCACCTGTTCCTATATCCATAGCGTTTTTATCTTCCTTCTGAATATAATTCTGGAGAAGAAGAGAATCTATAAAATGCTTTTCCAGCATCTCTTTCTCATCCCTTATGGCTGTAAGATTTGTATGTGCATTATACTCTGTAAGGAGCTTTAAGTATTTCATAAGATTATCTATTTTAGCTTCATCTATTCTCTCTGCTCCTATAATCTCAATTCCTTTTTTCAAATAATCTCTCATCCCTGGTTCTCCTTTAATTTTAAATGAATCAACAGCACCTGGATATCTGCTGGGGAAACTCCCGATATTCTAGAGGCCTGACCGATATTCATAGGTCTTACCGCTTTCAGTTTATCTTTAGCTTCCTTAGGTATACTTCCTATAGAATCATAATCTAAATCCTGAGGAATTTTTTTATTCTCTAAATTTTTATGCTTCTCTATCATCTTCAAAGATTTTTCAATATATCCTGAATATTTAACCTGAACTTCCGCCTGATATTCTGTATCATCAGCAAAATTTCCCAGTTGGAAATTTTCTATAATTTCCGCTATATATTTTATATCTCTATAGGTCACATCTGGACGTCTGAGTATCTCGAAAAGCGTAAGCCCAGATCTTATTTCTGGTTCCCCTGCTCTCGTAAGTACTTCGTTTACTCTTTCATTTCTGCTTCCTACGTGCTGATACTTCAGTTTTTCTATTATTTCGTTAACATTTCTCTCTTTTTCTAAGACTCTTTCATAATCACTTTTAGAGAGAAGTCCAATTTCATATCCAGTTTTAGATAATCTCAGATCTGCATTGTCCTCCCTTAAGTGAAGTCTGTACTCGCTTCTTGCTGTGAACATTCTATATGGTTCATTGGTCCCCTTAGATACCAGGTCATCAATCAACGTTCCTATATATGATTCTGCTCTGTCTAAAACCACAGGATCTTTTCCCTCAATTTTTCTTACGGCATTTATACCTGCAATTATTCCTTGAGAAGCTGCTTCTTCATATCCTGAAGTTCCATTTATCTGACCTGCTAAGAAAAGATTTTCAACTTTTTTTGTTTCCAAAGAATATTTTAGTTCCTGAGGATCCACATAATCATATTCTATTGCATATCCATATCTCATTATTTTTGAGTTTTCAAGACCTGGTATTTTTCTCAGCATCTCATACTGGACATCAGTAGGAAGAGATGTTGAAAAGCCACTTATATATACTTCGTTAGTATCATATCCCTCTTTTTCTAAAAAAAGATGATGCCTGTCCTTCTCTGCATATCTGTAAACTTTGTCCTCAATCGAAGGGCAGTATCTTGGTCCTGTTCCTGCTATTGCACCATTAAAAAGAGGAGATCTGTCTTTATTATCTGTTATAGTTTTATGAACATCTGGATTAGTAAATACTATATGACATGATATCTGTTTCCTTCCGATAACTTCTCTATCATCTGTTCTGTTAGAAAATTTAAGAAGTGTATCATCTCCAGGCTGTTCCTCTATTTTGGAGTAATCGATTGTTCTTGCATCTATTCTTGCTGGAGTTCCAGTTTTAAATCTTCCCATTCTAAGACCTGTAGCTGCCAGGGACACTGGAAGTTCTTCTGAAGAAAGCTCTCCCATTCTCCCACCTTTAAACTGATTTTCTCCTATATGTATAAGTCCTCTCATAAAGGTTCCAGCAGCTATTATTACTGTTTTCCCCTCATAAGTAACTCCCTCTTTTGTTTTTATTCCTACCGCTTTTCCATTTTCTACTACAACTTCTGTGACGATTCCCTGGATAGTTTCCAGATTTTCACAATTTTCTATAGTTTTTTTCATTTCCATTCTGTAGAGCTGTTTATCCGCCTGTGCTCTCAAAGAACGTACTGCAGGACCTTTTTTAGTGTTAAGAACTCTTATCTGAATAAAAGTTTTATCTATATTTCTTCCAATTTCGCCCCCCAAAGCGTCTATCTCTTTTACAAGATGAGATTTTGCAGGACCTCCTAGAGAAGGATTGCAGGACATAGTCCCTATATTATCTAAAGTTATGGTAAATATAGCTGTTTTCATTCCCATTCTGGCAGCAGCCAGTGCAGCTTCACACCCTGCATGTCCGGCTCCTACAACTATTACATCAAATTTTTGCATTTTGCCTCCATAGATTAATTTTTTTATTTTAAATTTTCTAAAACTTCAGCTGTTTTTGCATCAGTTATAAGAAGGAGCGTATCTCCTTTTTCTATTTTAGTATATGCACTAGGGTTAGGCTGAAAACTTTCATCTTCTTTTTTTATTCCTACAACCGTGGCATTATAATTTTTTCTTATTTCTGACTCTATCAGTGTCTTATCCCAGAAGATAGAAGGAGATTTGATCTCTACTAGAAGAAAATTCTGTGAAAATCTCACATGCTCAATCATGTTTGGTTCCATGGATAACTGTGCTACCCTTCTTCCCATGTACTCTTCAGGATATATTACTTTATTAGCACCTATTTTAGCTAAAACTTTTCCGTGGCTTTTAGTAACAGCCTTAGCTATAATTTTAGGAACTCCTAGTTCTTTCAAGTTTAAGGTGACCATTATACTTTCCTCTATCTCACCTATACACACAAAAGCTATATTATAATTTTCTACTCCAAGCTCAGTTAAAGTCGTGCTATCTGTTGCATCTAATACTATGGCATTTTCAACCATTTTTTCATTTATAACACTCTGAACTCTGTCGCTATTTATATCTATCGCCAAAACCTCTTCATTGGACTCGTAAAGAGTCTGAGCTATACTCGAACCAAATCTTCCCAATCCTACAACCAAATATTGCTTCATATTTCCTCCCTATCCCACAAGAATATTCTCTTTTGGATATGCAAATCTCTCTTTTCTTTTTGTTTCCCCTATTGCCAGAGCAAAAGTCAATGGCCCCAATCTTCCTATAAACATTGTCATTATAATAAGTATTCTTGCAAATATAGACAATTCAGAAGTTATACCCATAGATAATCCTACAGTTGCAAATGCCGATATAACCTCAAACACAATCTGTTCAAACCTAAATCCGTCACTGGTCAATATCAAAAGTATGACAGCCCCTACATAAACTATGGATATTACCAGTATTGCCAGGGCACGATTCAAAATATCCCATGCTATACTTCTGTTGAACATCTCTATATTCTCTCTTCCTCTGACTACTCCCATAACATAAAAAGCCAACACACCTAAAGTGGTAGTTTTTATTCCACCACCTGTCGATCCTGGTGAAGCTCCTATAAACATGAGAATACAGGAAAGAAATATAGTTCCACTCTCCATAGCCCCTATAGGAATGGTATTAAACCCAGCTGTTCTCAGTGTTACACTCTGAAAAAAACTAGCTATACCTTTATCTATAAATTTCATATTTCCTATGGTAGCAGGATTGTTATATTCCAATATAAATATCAGTAACATCCCTCCAAAAGTTAAGATTATGGAGATAAATATAGCTAGTTTAGATGTCAGATTAAATCTCTTTATATCCTTTCTTATCGCCATAATAAAAGAATTTATAACTGCGAATCCTATTCCACCCAAAATTATAAGATAGGCAATGGTCAGATTTAAAATTCCATTTTTCGAAAAACTTTCAAGGGAGTCACTGTACAACGAAAATCCTGCATTACAGAAAGCCGACACCGAATGAAAAACGCCATAATATAGAGCTTTTTGAAAACTATATTGCATTTTATCCATAAAAATCATAGTCAAAATAAAAGCTCCTATAGTTTCAATTATAAATACTGTGCTAAAAATTTTCTTTATAAAATCTGTTATCTCTCCTGAATCAGCATTTCTTTCATCTCTAAGGACCATCCTTTCATGAAAAGTCATCTTCTTTCCTGCAATCAGAAAAAGCATGGATGAAAAGGTCATTATCCCCAATCCGCCTAGCTGGATAAAGATAAGAATCACAATCTGTCCCGGGACCGAAAAAACTTTGCTTACATCTACAACAGAAAGTCCTGTTACACATATGGCTGAAGTTATTGTAAATAATGCCGTTAAAAAACTAATTTTTTGCCCCGCTTGAAGACAAAAAGGTAACATTAAAATTAAACTTCCTAAAAAAGCTGCTCCCAAAAAAGCGAGAATCATCTTTCTTGAAGAGGAGGTCTTTTTTATAAACTCTATTATATTCATATTTTATTTCCCCTAACCCCATTTTTTTAATCAATGCTTTTATTATAACTTATTTTGTCTCTTCCTTCAATTTTTTTAAAGACAGAACATTCTACTTTTTCACAATAAACTTTCCAGCTTTCTTTTTGGAAACTGCTCCATATTTTTCATCGTATTCTTTTTTTATATATTTATTTTTTGCCACTGAATAACCGAATTTTCCGACCGCTTTTCGCTCCATAGGAAAGTACTCCCCATGGCAGTAGCTCAAAAGGTCCGCTTTCTCCAAACAAATTTTACCTTTCTCATCCATGAGGTTTTCATCTATATGTGATTGAACTACTTCAGCGAGGAAAAGATCATGAGTTCCTAGTTTTATTATCTGCTTAACTTTACACTCTATATTCACTGGACACTCTTTTATATAGTCTACATCTATCTCTTTCCCTGTCACCATGGTAAATTCCATCTGCTTTATTTTGTCCACCTGTTTTCCAGAGATAACTCCACAAAAATCTGTTTCTCTAGCCATGTTACGATTCGGAATATTTACGGTAAACTCCATAGTTTCAGCTATATACTCGTAAGATAATCTCTCTGGTCTTATGGAGATTGAAAGCATAGGAGGTTTTGTACACACTGTCCCTGTCCATGCCACTGTAAAGACATTGGATTTACCCTCTTTATTTTTAGAAGTTATCAATACCACCGGAACAGGATTTAATAACACACTTCCTTTGAACTGAATTTTTTCCATTATTTTTCCTCCAGAATTTTTTCATTTTCACACTACATTTTACCATATTTTCTTGAATTTATGTTATAATATAATTAATTAATTATAATTTTTATTCATTGACTATAGAGGAGGAATATGAAATATCTTTTATTTCTAAACCACCCCAAAGGGGAAAAAGTTTTTAAAGTTACAAAAGCAAAAGAACGATTAGCTAGAAAATATTTTAAACAGATAGATACTCTAGAAACTTCTATAAATTTTGAAGGACGTGAAATCCCGGCTACTGTAGATTTCAATATTTTCACTAAACTTTCAAATTTCGACTGTTTCAATTGCCAGGATCCTTGTTGTGGAGATAATCCTGTAGTTTTTTCAGATAAAACAAGAGATTTTCTTCTGGAAAATTTCGAGAAATATGATAACAAAACAAAAATACCATCTATTTTAGAAAACTTTGGACTTTCTTCAAAAGAAATAACTGAAAGTATAAAGAATGATCCAGGTCTTATTCCAGAGGAATTTTTAGAAAATGAGATAGATATGTGCTCGTGCTCATATAAACCTGATAACTGCTCTACACTCTGTTCTATACATGGGATAGCCTTGGAAAAAAATATGACCTTTGAACAGATTATAGGGTTAAAACCTTTAGTGTGCTCTCTGTGGCCATTGGAAATTTTGTCAGAAGATGACCTAAGCAGGGTTTTTATAACACTTCCAGACGATTTTACAAACAATTTTATAACTGAAGATTATTATAATATAGCTTGTATCAATTTAGATTTTACCTCTTCTCCTTTTTTCAGAAGAAGTAATCCAGTAGGTTTTGAAGAGAAAAATTATGTTCCTTTCTATCTGGCCTATAAAGATACAATCATTTTCACCCTTGGTGAAAATTTCTATAATGATATTGTCAAAAAAATTCAGGAGGTTGGCAGAGATGCTTAAACATGAAAAAGAGACTATAATAGATCTCCTTCAAAAGGAAAATCTAAAAATTATACAGCGAAGTGATTTTTTTAATTTTAGTATGGACTCACTTCTTGTGGCTGAATTTGTATCACTGGGCAGAGGAGTCAATAAAGTTGTGGATTTAGGGACTGGAAATGGTGCTATTCCACTATTTTTATCCAAAAGAACCAAGGCAAAAATTTATGGTATTGAACTTCAGGAAGTTTCATTTGATTTGGCAGAAAGAAATATCCAGTTAAACAATCTTCAAAATCAAATTGAAATTCTCCACGATGATATGAAAAACTGGAAAAAACATTTCGAACATGGAAGTATTGATGCAGTAGTTACAAATCCTCCATTTTTCAAATATCACGGCAATGAAAATCTTTTAAACGATTTGGACCAGCTGACTTTAGCAAGACATGAAATCTCTATAACTCTAGAAGAGATTGTGCAAGTAGCCTCAAACCTTTTAAAGGATAAAGGTTATTTTGCCATCGTGCACCGGGCAGATAGAATGATGGACATTTTGGAAACTATGAGAAAATACTCAATAGAACCAAAAAAAATTCAGTTCTGCCACTCTAAAACCGGTAAAATTGCTAAAATTCTTCTTGTGGAAGGAGTAAAATACGGAAAAGAGGGATTGACTGTCCTACCTCCTCTCATTACCCATGACGACTCAGGAAAATATTCTAAAGAAGTTCTAGAACTTTTTAAGTAAACAAAAAAGAGATAACTGACTTCAAAGAAGTTTAAAGTTATCTCTTTTAATTTTATGGAATTAAATTTACACCAGAAGAAGTAGGAATAAAAGTCCCTGAATCTCCCTCTGAGGTTGTTGAAATTTCCTGGCTTTCAGAGAAATACATTGTTTCAATCTCCTCTTCAGGTTTTTCTCTTTTAAATTTATCTCCCACAGCTTTTATAAATCTCGGAACTGGACTGAGTTTAATCTCTTTCTCATCCGCTTTCTTTCTAGAATAGATATTTTCCATCTCCATATCATATTCAGCTTTCTGAGCTCCAAACTCGCTTATATCCTTTATCGGATATTTTTTTAGGCCTGGATACTTTTCATCCAGTATTCTATTCCACTCTTCAACTTGATTTTTATTCATAGAAAGCAACAAATCTGCATTTCCTATTATTTTAACCTCTTTTATAACATCTCCTACTTCCAAGTTACTAGTATTTTGATAGTCTTCATCCTTGATAGTTTCTCCAAAAACCGTATGTTTTCCATTTAACCATTCAGCTGGTTGTGTAGTTATAAAAAATTGTGAACCTCCTGTATCAGGACCTGCATTTGCCATAGCTAGCATTCCAGGCTGGAAAAAATCTAACCATTTCACAGTCTCGTCAGATATTGTATATCCAGGACCCCCTTGACCTGTGCCAGTAGGATCTCCTCCCTGGGCCATGAAGTTTTCAATAGCTCTGTGAATTTTTGTATTGTTATAATACCCTCTTTTCGCTAAATTAATAAAATTTGCAACTGTAACAGGAGCAGCCTCAGGATACAGATATACCTCTATATCTCCCTGAGTTGTGACAAATACTGCACTTATATTGTTATATTTTACACCAGAATCTATTCCTAAAAATTTTGTTGCATTGGAACACCCACCCAAAACAACTAGCAACAATATAGAAACTGCTATTCCTAATATTTTTTTCATGTCAAATCCTCCAAATTTCTAATCCGCTTTTTATTTATCTACATTTTGATTTATTTTACTATATTTTTGCAAGATAGTAAACCTTTTATTTAACTATGTACCTCTGCAGGCTTTTAGTAGATATTGTCAATAATATAGCTCCACCTATTAGAAGCACAGAAAGAGCATTTATTACAGGAGATACACCCAGTCTTATCATGGAGTATATCCTCAATGGAAGTGTGGAAGATCCCGGTCCTGCAACAAAGAAAGTAGTTACAAAATCATCAAAAGAGAGAGTTACCGATATTAGAAATCCTGAGATTATCGCAGGCATAAGCATAGGTAATATCACCTTTTTTAAGGTTTCAATCTCTGTTGCCCCTAAATCATAAGCAGCTTCTACAATAGAAAAATCAAACTCTTCAAGCCTTGATATCACTATAAAAAGTACAAATGGGATATTAAAAGTTGTGTGAGCTATAAATATTGTTGTAAGCCCCAAATTAAACTTTATCGTTGTAAAAAGAATTAGCAGTGAAACTCCCATTATTATATCTGGAATAACTAAGGGTAGATAAGTCATGATTTTTAAAACTTTTTTATACTTAAAATTATACCATTGGAGTCCAATTGCTGCTAAGGTCCCTATAGCAGTTGAAATCATGGCTGATAAAACTGCTATTACAATACTATATTTAAAAGAGTTCCAAATGTTATCTGAATACATAAAGAGTTCCTCATACCATTTTAGTGAAAACCCTTTCCATGCCATGGCTTTTCCATCGTTAAAAGAGTATACGATGAGAAGTAGCAGCGGAAAATAAAAAAACAACATGGAAAAAACAAAGAAAAAGAGAGACGTTTTTCTCCTATTCATCGCCATCTTTTACCTCCTCTACCTGAATTATATTTTTTTTATCTGAACTTAGTTTCATAAAAACAATTATAGTGAGAGAGGTTACAATTATTAAGGCACCTGAAATCACTGAAGCTAATGGCCAGTTCCTTGTTACTGTAAGATGCTGAGCTATAAGGTTTCCTAACATAACAGATTTTGTTCCCCCTACTAATTTGGGTACAGCATAAGATCCCAAACTAGGTATAAATGTAAAAAGAACCGCCGTAACTATTCCTGGTTTTATATTTGGAAGAAAAACCTTAAAAAAAGCCTGTGCATTGGTTGCTCCCAAATCTCTTGCCGCCTCTACAAGGGAAAAATCATATTTCTCTATAACTGAATATAGGGGAAGTATTGCAAAAGGCAGTGAAGTATAAACTGTTATTATTATTACTGCCCAGCTGTTATACAAAAATTGTACGGGAGCTATCCCGACTTTTCCCAGCATATTATTTAAAAATCCGTTATTTCCCAAAAGAGCAATCCAAGAATATATTCTCACTAAAAAATTTGTCCAAAAGGGTATGATAACTAAGAAAAGCAACTCTTTTTTATACTTAGATCTGGCTATGTAATATGCTGTAGGTATTGCTAAAATTACTGTTAGCACAGTTACTATAACAGAAAGATATATTGTCCTCCATAAAACCAGATAAAAAACGGGATCTGAAAAAACTTGGAAGCTTTCCAAAGAAAATTGAAACTCAACACCTCCATAATTCCCTTTTTTCAAAACTGAATAAACCATAACTATAACCATAGGTATTACAAAAAATATAGAAAGCCAAAAAGTTATAGGCAAGGTATAGGCTGCACCTAAATTAATTTTTCTCTTCATCTGAAATCACCTGAACTAGGAATCCGTCATCTGCATCCCAGGATATATATGCTTCTTCATTCCACTTTATAACTTCTGAATCTGAATCGTCAAAATACACAGCATGTTGCTTGAATGCCTTGAAAAGTATATTTTTATCACCATTTACCCAAGTGAAATATTTACTTTGGAACCCTGAATATATAAGCTCATCCACCCAGACTTTAACGGTGTTAAATCTCCAATTGGTTTCAGGAGATGTTTTTGTAACTTTTATTTTTTCAGGTCTTATGGAGACCATTACGTTATCTCCTAACTTAACTTTTTTATCCTGTTCAATCACTATTTCACCAAGTTCAGGGGAGTTTATTTTTGCATACTCTCCATCTATTATCTCTGTTACCCTTCCCTGGAAAAAATTATTTTCTCCTATAAAGTCAGCTACAAATGGGTCTGCCGGCGCCTCATAAACCTCTACTGGCGTTCCTACCTGAAGAACTTCTCCTTTATTCATAACTGCTATTCTATCAGAGATAGAGAGAGCTTCCTGCTGATCATGAGTTATAAATATAAAGGTTATCCCCACTTCTTCATGAATTGTGTCCAGTTCTATAAGAAGATTTTGTCTCAGTTTCGCATCCAAAGCTGAAAGAGGTTCATCCAAAAGGAGAACTTCCGGTTTATTTATAAGAGCTCTCGCTATGGAAACTCTCTGCTGCTGCCCTCCTGAGAGCTGATTTGGTTTCTTATATATGTGTTCCTCAAGTCCCACCATTTTTATAAATTTCTTCACTTCTTCATCTATCTCTTTATCTTTCATTTTTTTCAACCTTAGGGAAAAAGCTACATTTTCATAGACTGTAAGGTGTGGAAAAAGAGCATATTTTTGAAATATGGTATTTACATTTCTCTTATTCGGAGGAAGTTTTGTCAAATCTGTATCTCCCAAATAAATAGCACCTTTGTCTGGATCTATAAATCCTGCCAACATTCTTAGCAACGTTGTTTTTCCACAACCTGAAGGTCCTAAAATCGAGAAAAATTCTCCTGATTTTATCTCCAGATTAATATTTTTTAAAATTTGAACACCATCAAAATACTTATCAATATTTTGAATTTTGATATCTTTTTTGGACATCTAATTTTACCTCCATCTATAAATTGATTTTATCTTCTTCTCAATATGTTCAGATAAGCTGGAAGAACACCTTCATAATAAACAGATTTCTCATAAGATGTTACTCTGGTTAAAAGAAGTGCACTATACAGCCTTAAAAATATTGCCACCATTATAAGACCCTGAAGTCCGTGATAACGATCTCCCATTATAAAAAAATACTTATCTCTAAGAAAATTCCCTATAACTCCTCCCGCAATTCCCCCAAGAAGCCCGAAAACTCCTATAGTTACAAAATATGAAGCCACATATGAATCTATAGGATCTTCTGCTACTTCAAGAAGGAGATTAAACATGCATAAATTAAGGGCTCCCCAAGCCACTGAAGTTCCTAGAGCATCCATCATAAGAAGACTCCTATAATTATCTTTCCCCATAAAAATATAAAGCATTATGACATAGGTAGATATAACTATTCCTCTAGACACCACTTTTTTATTTCCGTACTTATCTGCTAATTTTCCCAATATTGGATAGGTCAAAATTGAAGCTACCCCTGTTATTGCTGCTGTAAACCCTAAATAACTATAGGGAACATTTAAAACAGTTATCGAGTAGTAGGAAAAATATGGTTTTACAAGCTCTATACTAAAATTCCAAAAAGCTGAAAATATCAGAAAATTTCTAAAGTTCTCATTTTTTAAAGGAAAAGAAATTTTTATTCTTCCTACTTCTTCCCCCACGTCAGGTATCTCTTGTAACGAGAAAAAAAGTATACTCACAAGGGAACTTGCAGCGATTATCAGTGTAATCGCAAGAATACCGTGTTGTTCATTGGTCAGATTCAGCATTTTACCAGCTACATATGAAAATCCTATTGTTGAAACAGAGAGAAAAACAAACCTCTTCGCAAAAAAAGATCCTCTCTCCTGTTTTTCTATTACGTCCCTCATGGCTGCTGTCCATATTCCCAAAGTAAAAGAATTGAACAGGGAATAGACGACTATAGCTCCTACCAATATAAAAGGTTTATCTATTCTAAATAAAACTGCCAGCGGCAGAAAGAGAAAGGGAATTCTCCCCAAGAGACTGCTCATTAAGAGTGAGTTTTTTCTCGTTCTAAAAATTTTATAAAAATTCCCCACAAAAATCTGAAGCAACTGAGTTCCCACAGGAAGCGACGCCATAAAAGAGAGCCAAAAGGGAGAACATTTAAAATATATTGCAAGAGCTGTCAGTGAAAAAGACTGTATTCCCAGAGTAAGCATATTCGAAAATATTCCCTCTGCTATTATAAAATTTTTATTTTTTGAATTTTTTAACCCCATGGTCTCTCCTCAAAAATTTTATTTAGTATATATAATTTTATCACATTTTACACCTTTTTTTCTATATCTAAATTTATTTTTCTAAAAAAAAGGAGATTTTTTTCAGTTTTTCCTGTATAATTGTATGTGAAACATATTTTTTTACCATGAAACTTTAGGAGGTTTTTATGTATTTTGATATTTTTTTCAAAGTTATCGGAGGATTGGGGTTATTTCTATACGGAATGAATCATATGTCTAATGGAATGCAGAAGATAGCTGGAGAAAAATTAAAAAAGATTTTAGCTATGCTTACAGGTAACCGTTTTGCAGCTATATTTGTAGGTATATTTGTTACAGCTCTTGTTCAGTCATCATCAGTAAGTACTGTTATGACCATCGGATTTGTAAACGCTTCACTTCTTACTCTAAAGCAGGCTTTAGGAGTAATTCTTGGGGCTAATATCGGTACAACTATTACAGGATGGATTCTTGTTCTTAAAATTGGTAAATATGGACTGCCTATGGCTGGTATTGCAGCTATTGTTTACATGTTCTCTTCCAATGAAAAAACAAAAATCAAAGCCCTTACGTTTATGGGATTAGGACTTATTTTTTTAGGGCTAGAAGTTATGAGTGACGGACTGAAACCTGTCAGATCTATGCCAGAATTTATTGCAGCTTTCCATTCATTTGATGCTGCTCCTAATGGAATTGTACAATTTTCAGGAGTTATAAAAGCAGCTATCGTTGGTGCTCTTATGACCATGATAGTTCAATCTTCCTCAGCAACTTTAGGAATAACTATTACCCTTGCAGTTCAGGGACTTCTCAATTATGAAACTGCCGTTGCTCTTGTTCTAGGAGAAAATGTTGGAACAACTGTTACAGCTTTTCTTGCATCTCTAAAAGCCAGTGCCAATGCAAAAAGAACAGCTTATGCCCATAGTTTAGTAAATATTCTTGGGGTTTGTTGGATTCTACCTGTATTTTCCATCTATCTGGTAGTTTTAAGCAAGATTTCAAATCCAGTAGAAAACATTACTAAGTCTATAGCTATTGCCCACACTATGTTCAACGTTGTCAATGTTATATTCTTCATACCTTTTATTGGAATACTTGATAAATTACTGATGAAAATAGTAAAAGACGACGCTATTCCTAGTACACAAAATAGAGTTACTCATCTAGATCCTATGATGGCCGATATCCCAAGTGTTGTTATGGGACAGACAAAAACTGAGATACTTTCTATGGGTACTCATATCTCTGAAATATTCGGTAAGATGAATGAAATCTATAAAGACAGAGAAAAACTTGATTCTAACGTTGATTTTATAATAAAGTCTGAGGAGAAACTTGACCTCTACGAAAAAGAGATCAATGATGCCAACTTTATAATCATGCATAAAGGATTAGATGAAAACGAAGTTGAAGAAACTAGACAAAACCTCATTATCTGTAACGAGTATGAAACAATAAGTGACTATATTTTAAGAATAGCCAAATCAGCAAGTAGACTTATTAACAACGATATTTATCTCGATGATATGAGAAAATCTACAATAATCAAGCTTCATAATAATATAGAAGAAATTTTCCAGGATGTAAACAGAGCCTATGAAACTGGAAATAAAGACCTTTTTATCACAGCTCTGAAAAAATGTAATAATATCAAGGGCGAATACAAAAAAGCGAGATTCGCACACCTTTCAAATATCGGTGAAAATGCTGATGCAAACTTGAGTACAGGTTATATGGACATGCTAAACAATTATAGAAGAATTAAAGAGCATCTATATGCAATTATTGAGACTTTCATTAAAATAGTTTAATATTCTTAAAATTATTAGGAGGTTCTATGAAAAAACTTATTATTTTTATGTCTATAATTTTTTCTTTTACGCTTTTTTCTCAGGAAAATCTTCCCACAGTTGCATTACAAGGGAAGGGCAATATTAAATTAGAACCTGATAGAGCTGAAATTCTCTTTCAAGTTATTACAAACGGAAAAGAACTTTCAACCATAAGCGATGACAATAAAATTATTATGGACAGAGTCAAGCAAACCGTAGATTCTCTGAAAATAAAAAAAGAAAACATTAAAACTACAGAATACTCAATAAATAAAGTCCCGCAATTTGACCAAAATAATATTCCCACTTATACTTATGAAGTTCGGAACGGCTTTTTGGTTACAGTTGATGATATTACCCAAGTCGCTAAATTTATTACAGCTTTTGAAAAAGCTGGGGTTAACAGTGTCAATAATATTCTTTTCTACTCCAGCAAAGAGGAAGACAGCCAAAACAAGGCTATGATTCTAGCCTATAAAGATGCTTACTCTAAAGCTCTTAAATTGGCAAAAGAAGCTGGTTTTAAATCGGTTTCTCCCAAAGAGCTTAACTACGATTATTTCCCTGTTAGGAGAAATGCTCCTTACAGTATGGATGCTGTAGCTATGAAAGGGAGCATGGAGATTTATACTCCCCAATCACTGGATTTCATTGTAAACGTACGAGCCGTATTCAACATGGAAAAATAAAAATCAGATATAAAAAAGATAGGGATTTCAATATGAAATCCCTATCTTTTTATTTTCGCCCTATCTGATGCCACATATATCCTTTACTACCTCGCTAGCAATTATCAATCCTGCTACTGATGGGACAAAGGATACACTTCCCACATTTACTCTTTTTTCTCTGCTTTCACTTTTGTTTTCTGGTTTTCTAGGCTCCTCTTTGGAAAAAATCACTTTGACTTTAGTAATTCTCCTATCTTTAAGCTCTTTTCTCATAACTCTTGCTAGAGGACATACAGATGTTTTCGATATGTCTGCAACTTCTAACATTGTAGGATTTAATTTGTTTCCTGTTCCCATTGACGAAATCACAGGAAAACCATGTTTTTTACATAGCTCTATAATTTTCAGTTTATGAGTCACAAGATCAATAGCATCCACCACATAGGTATATTTTTTCTCTTCATCAAAAAAAAGATGCTCCGTTTCCTGAGAAAACTTTTCCTGAAAAGCGTTGATTTTTACCTCGGGATTTATTGAAAGTGCTCTCTCTTTTATAAGTTCCGCTTTAGATTTTCCCACACTGCTCTGAACCGCTATAATCTGTCTGTTAAGATTGGTGATATCCACAGTATCAAAATCTACCACAGTAAGTTCACCTATTCCTGCACGGACAAGGGCCTCCACTGTAAATCCTCCTACTCCTCCCAATCCAAAAACTAAAATATGAGAATTTTTGAGTTTTTCTAAATTTTCATCCCCTATTAAAAGACCTAATCTCTGAAATATCAATTCCTATCACCTACCTCTTAACCATATTAAAGATATCATTTCCAGTTATATAGACAATAAATCCGATAAGGATTATCATCCCTGCCATATGAACTTTTTCTTCCAATTTTTTATCTACTTTTACACCTATGAGTTCCAAGAGTACAAAGATGATTCGTCCACCATCTAAAGCAGGAAAAGGAAGAAGATTGAATATTCCTACATTTATAGATAGCATCACAGTAAGCCAAAGAAGTACAGTGAATCCACCTCGACTTGCATCTCCAACCACTTTAATTATTCCTAAAGGACCACTTATCTCCTCTTTTTTCACTTTACCGGAAAATAACTGTTTAAAACCATCGAAAGTCTGTCCAAATATTTTCCCGAAAACTTTCCCAGAATCTGGAAATATTTCTTGAAAACTATATTTTTCAACTTTTATCTCTGGCATTATCCCTAGAAAATATCTTTTTCCTTCCTCGTCATAAGTAAGTTCCGCTTGAACAGTTTTTTGTTCTCCACCTCTTTCTAGAAGAATAGCCACTGTACTTTCTTGATTTTTTTCATTGAATTTTTTTAAGACTTCACTTATATCCTGCCATTTTTCTATTCTATTATCATTTATAGACAATATCATATCGTTCTTCTGTAAAACTTTTTCAGCCCGAACATTTTTTACAATATCTCCTATAAGAGGTTTTTCACTCTGAACTCCCTTCCCGTTAAAAACTAGTATTGTAAATATTAGAAGATAGGCAAGAATAAAATTCATAAATACCCCTGCAAAAAGAACTATAAATCTCTGATATGCAGGTTTACTATTAAATCCATCCTCTTCCTTGCTGTCTATCTCCATCCCAGCTATATTTACAAAACCACCCATAGGTATGGCTCTAAAGGAATATCTTGTATCATCTCCCTGATAAGAGTATACATCTGGCCCCATACCTATCGCAAATTCAGTTACAGGCATGCCAAAAAATTTTGCAGCCAGAAAGTGACCTAATTCATGTACTAAAATTATAACTCCCAGTACCAGGAGTGCTACTAAAACTTCCACTCTTTCCTTCCTCCTAAATTATATTTTTGACTTGATCCATTATCTCACTGGCTATCTCTTCTATTGTTTTTATCCTCTCTCCATCTACACACATAATTTCCTTCCAACCTTGAATTTTCGATACTTCACATGCTGTAGCATGAGATTTTTTAAGATATTCGGCATCAGATTCATGTATGTCTTTTGTCTCTTCCCCTGTAATCTTATTCTTTCTTTCCGCCATAAGTTTTAGGGCAAACTCGGTTGGCATATTTAAAAATATTACCAAATCAGGTTTTGGTATTCCTATTTTACTGTATTCAAAATCCTCTAACCATTGAAGATATTGTCTTTTTTCCTCAGCCTCATCTAGCTTTGAAGCCTGATGAACCATATTGGATGTAGTATATCTATCGGTGATTATTATTCCTCCTTTCTCATAAAACTCCCCCCACGAAGTCTTGTATGAAGCATATCTGTCTATAGCATACATAGTCGATATGGGATAAGGGTTTATTTTCCCAGGTTCTTTTCCAAACTCTCCCGCCAGATACATTTTTACCGGTTCACATGCCGGACTACTATAATTTGGAAAGGATATTTTTTTCACCTCTATACCGGTTTCTTTTATTTTTTCATACAAAATTTCACTTTGAGTCTGTTTTCCGCTGGAATCTGTTCCCTCTATAACTATTATTTTTCCCATTTTCTCTCCTTAACTCTCTCTCTTGTATCTCTGTCAGCTTTTTTTATAATTTCTAACTCATGGGCTGATTCAACTCTGTGATTGTCCATAGCCCATTCTATTATATCATATATTTCCAAAAATTTTATCTCACCTTTGAGAAACATATCCACAGCAATTTCATTGGCTGCATTGAAAACTGCCGGCATGGTCCCCCCCGCCTTTCCAGCTCTGAAAGCCAGTTCTATCCCCTTGAATGTTTCATTATCAGGCTCCTGAAAGTTAAGAGTTGTCAATTTTTTAAAATCTAATTTTTTTAAAACCGAGTTTTCTATTCTGTCAGGATATGTAAAAGCATACTGTATGGGAAGCTTCATATCAGGAACCCCCATCTGGGCTATTATACTGCTATCCTTGAACTGCACTAAAGAATGAATTATACTTTCTGGATGGATAACAACCTCTATATTCTCATAATCTACCCCAAAAAGCTGATGAGCTTCTATTATTTCAAGACCTTTATTTACAAGAGTAGAAGAATCTATTGTAATTTTTTTTCCCATGGACCAATTGGGATGTTTCAAAGCCTGATCCACACTCACACCCTTCAGCTCATCTCTTTTTTTTCCTCTGAAGGTTCCACCACTGGCTGTTATTATAAGTTTTTCAACCTCGCTTCTTTTTCCTCCCAGCATGGATTGAAATAGAGCCGAGTGCTCACTGTCCACTGGAATTATTTCGGCTTTTGGATAATCTTTGAGAAGTTTGTTTATATAATCTCCTGCTGCGACCATAGTCTCTTTATTTGCCAGTGCTATTCTCTTGGAGTTCTTTATCGCTGCTATTGTGGCATCTATCCCTACCGCTCCACTTACAGCCGTAAGAAGTATATCATGTTCATGAAGCCCACCTATTTTTTCTAGCCCTTCATCTCCGAAGTATACATCTAGTTTAGGATAGTTCTCTTTTATTTTTTCTAGCCCTTCCAGTGTCCCCACCGAAACATATTTAGGATTAAACTCTTTTATCTGTTGGCATAAAAGATTATGATTACTGTGCCCTGTAAGAGCTACTATTTCAAATTTATCTCTTGCGCCTCTTATAACCTCTAGAGCACTGAGACCTATACTTCCTGTTGATCCCAATATCGATATTTTCTTCATTATTTTCTCCTTTTAAAAAAGAGGATAAAGTGACTTATCCTCTTTAGCTATATGTTTTGATATGCAATCCTATATTCTTATCTTCCTATCAGCTGAGAGATAAATATATATGCCACTGGAAGAACAAAAATTAGACTGTCAAATCTGTCTAAAATTCCTCCATGCTCTCCCAATATTTTCCCCGAATCTTTTATCTTAAACTCCCTTTTGAACATTGACTCTACTAAATCTCCAACTTGAATAAATATACTCAAAGTTATTCCAAGAAGAACTATCATAAGAGGAGAAACTCCATTTTCAAAAAGAGAAAAATATTTTTCAATAAGGTAAAGTGCAACAACTGTGAAAAATACACCTCCCAAAGCACCCTCTATAGATTTTTTGGGACTTATTTGACTGAAGCCATTTTTAAAAATTTTCCTTCCCAGATTGAGTCCTGTAAAATAGGCAAAACTGTCACATACCCAAACTAATACCTGAAGTGCAAGCAGCCACTTTCCACCATTTGGAAGGGCTGAAATAAGAAGTATATTCGAGAAGAATATAGCTATATATATTATCCCTAAAATAGTTACCCCAATCTCTAAACTCGAATTTTCAACTCTATTTCTCAACACTCTATATACCATAAGCATCAAAGTCAAAGGTACAAGAAGTTGAAAACTATCATAGGACAATCCCATAGCATCCTTATAATAGGTATAGTTAACTATACCCAGTCCGGATAAAATTCCAAAAATCTTATAACATTTTTTACCTGATAAAATAGCCATATTATAAAATTCATATAGTGCTATTCCCACTATTACATTTGTAAAAATCAGCAGAAATATGCCTCCAGTATAATATATATATGCCAGAGCAGGAATTCCCAGCAGGGCTATCAGTATTCTATTTAACATCTACAACTCCTCCAAATCTTCTCTCTCTCATTCTATAGCTTTCAATAGCTGTCTCTAAATCCTTCTCATTAAAATCAGGCCAAAATTTTTCTGTTATATATATTTCAGAGTAAGCTATCTGCCAAAGAAGAAAGTTTGAAATTCTTATTTCACCGCTAGTTCTTATGAGCAGTTCCGGATCCGGAATATCATTATAGAGATACTTTCTAAAACTTTCTTCAGTTATATTTTTTTCTCCTGTTTCTATTATTTTATTTATAGCATCTATTATTTCAGCTCTTCCTCCGTAATTGAATGCCAGATTGAGAGTTATACCACTGTTTTTAGCTGTATTTTTCTCTACTCTATCTATCGCCTCCAAAAGTTCCGAATTTATTCCTTCTCTTCTTCCTGAAACTATAAATCTTACATTATTTTTCATAAATTCTTTCTCTTCACTTTGAAGATATTTTTTAAAAAGAGCCATAAGGGCTCCTACCTCTTCCTCTGCTCTTTTCCAATTTTCAGTGGAAAAGGCATATACTGTAAGATATTTTATTCCAAGTTTTTGAGAATGGGTCAAAATTTTTCTAAGAGTCTTAGCCCCTTCATTATGCCCTACAGTTCTCGGAAGAAACCTTTTTTTTGCCCATCTCCCATTTCCATCCATTATTATTGCAAGATGTTGTGGAATCTCTTTTTCCATTACTTTTCCCTCCTGAAAATCAAGGAAAAATCCAGAGCATTATAAAATCTCTGGATTCCTCTGCTTAATTAATTAATCTTCATAACCATTTGGATGGTTACTGTGCCACTGCCATGCAGTTTCAATTATATACTCAATAGAATCATACTGAGGTTTCCAATTCAGCTCTTTTATAGCCTTTTCAGATGAAGCTACAAGTCTTGCAGGATCACCCATTCTTCTCGGTGTTATCTCTGCTGGAATAGCATGGTTTGTCACTTTTCTAGCTGCTTCTATAACCTCTTTAACTGAGAATCCATTTCCATTTCCAAGGTTATAAACAGTACTCTCTCCTCCATTTTCAAGCCTTTCAAGGGCTTTTATGTGAGCGTCTGCAAGATCCATAACATGGATATAGTCTCTAATACATGTTCCATCTTCTGTAGGGTAGTCATCTCCATAGATGGCTATTTTTTCTCTTTTTCCTAGTGCTACCTGAAGAATCAGGGGAATCAGGTGAGTTTCTGGTGAGTGATCTTCTCCAATCTCTCCTGTCTGATAAGCTCCTGCTACATTGAAATATCTAAGAGCTGTATATTTTATTCCGTAAGCTTCATCTGCCCACTTCAGCATTTTTTCCACAGCAAGTTTAGTTTCTCCATATGGATTTGTAGGAATTGTAGGATCTGTCTCTAAGATAGGAATATTTTTCGGCTCCCCATAAGTTGCCGCAGTAGAAGAAAACACAACTCTTTTTACTCCATTTTCCTTCAGATGTTTTAGAAGACAAACTGATCCATAAACATTATTGTCATAATATTTTAACGGCTCTACACAGCTCTCTCCCACAAGAGAGTCAGCTGCAAAATGGATTACTCCATCAATAGAGTTTTCTGTAAAAACTCTTCTCATAAACTCGTCATCCCTAAGATCTCCCATCACAAGCTTTGCCCTAGCATCCACAGACTGAACATGACCTGTCTGAAGATTGTCTAAAACAATTACCTCTTTCCCTTTTTCAAGAAGTAGTTTTGTAACGTGACTTCCGATATATCCTGCTCCTCCACAAACTAATATTGCCATTGTTTTCCCCTTTCACTTCCATTATATTTTTGTTATTTTATTTTTTGAACTATCCCCAAACCATATACCGGCCCTGAGTGAGAACCGATAGTAGCACCTATATTGTATCTATCAAGCATCTCAACTCTGTCCATGCTTTTCCCCTCTTGATACAGTTTTTCTGCATTGTCATGCTCAGACTGAGTTCCACCCCAACCTATATTAGCTTTTACACTTCCTTCAGCAGCTTCAGATTTAATTACTTTATTCATAAATTTGAAGGCTCCTCTTTCACCAAAGGCTTTTCCTGCAACAGTTACCTCTCCATCTTCAAGTTTCAAAATAGGTTTAAGATTCAGGAATCCACCTATCATTCCTGCAGCTTTACCTAATCTTCCTCCCTTTACCAGATATGTAAGGTCGTTTACTACAAAATATATTTTGGATCTTGTATGGAATTGCTCTGCCCAAGCCAATAACTCCTCACAATTCACACCTTTTCTAGCCATTTTAGCTGCCTCTAAAACTTGGTATCCCAATCCGAAAGTAACAGATTTAGAATCCACTATAGAGATATCCTTTTCTCTCTCTTTCATCATTCCCTTGGCAACTTTGGCTGCCTGCTGAGTTCCACTCAGCTTAGATGAGATCAGTATAGTTATTATTTTTTTATATCCTTTCTCAAAAAGATTTTCATACATCTCTTTAAATTCTGCCGGGGAAGGCTGAGAAGTTTTAGGTATTACATCTCCTGTAGTAAGTTTTGTCCAAAACTCTTCCTTGGTGATATCTACTCCATCTCTGTAATACTCATCCCCCTCCAGTTTTATTTTAAGAGGTATTATAGATATATCTAGATCGCCCATAAGCTCAGGTGTCAGATCAGAAGTAGAATCTGTCAGTATTGCTATTTCAGGAAGCTCTGGATCTCTCTCTTCAATATATATATAATATGGATAATTTTCCTGTCCTCCAACTATCTCTTTATAATTTACTTTTTCTTTGGCTTTTTTTAGGGATTGGTTAGCCTCTTCTGTCGATCCTTTTCCGATAACTGCCAACACATTTAATGTTTTATCTGTAAGATACTTACTGTACAGCTCCTCAATCAGACCCTTAAGTTCAGAGTTCTTGTCAGTTATTTTTCCATTTACAAGAGCTATATAATCTCCTGATTTTATCTCTAAAGAGTCGACCCTTGTGTCTCTGACTGCCTGAGTAATCTCTATGGAATAGTTTCTATTTTTATCTCTTAAAACTTTTTCCATTGAACTTTTTCTATTTTTAAGAATATAATTTCCTTCCAGCATAGTTGCAGTTTCCAAAACAAACACATCTTTCTTGGATCTATCAGCAGCAAGTTTTGCTGCTCCAATTATATTTTTATTGTTTGGAAGAACAATTACTTTATCTCCCTTTATCTGGTTTAATCCCTGTTCAATATCTGCTACACTAGGATTCTGAGTCTGACCACCTATAAGTACTGCTGCTGCTCCGTTTCCAAGGAAAAGATTTCCTATCTCTCTGTTATCAGCTATAGCAAAATAGGAAATATTGTTTTCATTCTCATGATTGAACATATATTTGTTCTCTTCATGATTATGATCCTCACATCCACACTGATCCTCTATATCATGGGGGTTCAGAAGAGTATTTTTATGCTGAATTTCCATGTTGTCTATTTTAATATTACTGAGGTTTCCAAAAGACATGGCAATTTCCAAGACCTGTCCAGGGTTATTTGTATGTATATGAGTTTTGGTTTTTTTAGCTGTCTGAGCACAAACCATAGAGTCTCCCATATCCATCAATTTTACTTTATATTCCTCTAAGTCGAAAGAACCAGTCTCGATTACAAACTCTGTACAGTATTTAAATTTAATCTCTTCGTATATATGAGCAGCTACTGTTATATCCAGTTTCTCTCTTCTGTGTGCCTGAGACTGAACTATTCTTTCAAGATCCTTCAGCATCTCAGGATCTGTTATGGACTTTTCGAACCCTTCTAGAATATAGAATATACCCTTTCCTCCAGCATCTACAACTCCAGCCTCTTTTAGTTTAGGAAGCATATTAGGTGTCTCTTCCACTGCTGCTCCTGCAACATTTTTTACATGTATCAAGAAAAGAACAAAATCATCTTTAGGCCCATCATACTTGGCAGCTTCTTCTGCAACTCTTCTGATTACAGTAAGCATCGTTCCTTCTACAGGATTTATAACAGCAGCATAGGCTCTCTCTTTGGCCATAGTAAAGGCTTTTGCTACATCATCAACTGTAACTTCCTCTTTATCTCTTACTCCCTCCAGGAATCCCTGAAGAATCTGAGAAAGAATAGTCCCTGAATTTCCCCTTGCTCCAAGAAGTACCGCTTCAGAAACAATCTCCACAAGCTCATCCATTTTAGGTTCATGGTTAAGTTTTATAAGGTCATTTTCAACCGCCTGAAGAGTCATAGACATGTTAGTTCCTGTATCTCCATCTGGAACAGGATATACATTCAGATCGTTAAGTACATCTGAGTACTTAGACAACCATCTACTCGCTGCTATCAGGAGCTTTATGAGCCTCACTGAATTTAAAAATTTTATCTCTAATTTCATAATTTCCTCCTGGAATGTTTTCTTTAAAATGTAGGGGGCGTAACTACCCAGATAGCTCTTGCGGGCTTATCTGTATTATTTTTAAATCTATGTTTTTCGGTAGATTTAAAATAGAAGCTGTCTCCCTCTTCCAATGAATGTACTGTTCCGTCTATATATATATCCAGTCTGCCTTCCAATATAAATATAAACTCTTCCCCATTGTGAGTGTAATAACCTCTTCCACTCTCTCCATAGGGTCCTATCTCATATAGAATAGGTTCCATCTGTCTCTCTATTTTAGATGAAGATAACAATGCCATTTTTGTGTTTGAATCTATGCTCTCAACATATCTTCTCTGATCTTTTCTCATGAGATCAGAATTTTTTTTCTCTTCTTCATCTTCTATAAGATAACTCACTCTCACCTCTAAGGCATTAGCTATTCTCTTTAAATTCTCAATTGATGGAGAAGCTTTTCCCTGTTCGATTTGAGATAGAAAACTTGCTGACAATTCAACTTTTTCTGCCAAATCCCTCAAAGATAGCTTAAGAGCATTTCTGCTTTTCTTTATTCTCTCTCCTATATTCATTGTAACTCCTCATTTCAACAATTTTATAACCTCAATTAGAGCTCTTTCCACACAACTTTTTCTTATCTCTTCCCTGTCCCCTGAAAAAATATAGTGAAAAACCTCTATCTGAGATTCTTTTTTTATTCCTATAAAAACCGTTCCCACAGGATTGGTTTCATCTCCACCTCCAGGTCCTGCAAAACCCGTTATGGATATTCCTATCTCTGTGGTTAATCCTTTCACCATCTCTAGGGCAGTTTCCCTACTCACCGCTCCATATTTTTCTATGGTTTCAGACTTCACTCCTAGTCTTGAAATTTTAGAAGCGTTGCTGTAGGTTACCACGCCCTCATAAAAAACTTTTGAAGCCCCTGGAATAGCTGTAATTTTTTCTGAGAGCATACCTCCGGTACAGGATTCTGCAACAGATATTTTTATATTTTTTTCATTTAAAATCTTTATAAGATTAAATTCATTCACACCATTATACAGTTTTTTTCCCTTTTTTTCCATAGTATTTTTTAGCTTTCCTTTAGAATATTATGGTCCAGAGAGAAACCATTATAAAATTTCCTATCATCCCTGCAAGGAAATCGTCCAATACAACTCCGATTCCATGTCCAAAGTGTTGAGAGTGGTTGATAGGTCCTATTTTAGTTATATCCAAAATTCTAAAAATCAAAAACCCCAACCCTATTGCCACAAGGTTTTGATTTAATCCCACAGGATTTATTAGAAAAAGAGTAACCATAAAACCTAAAACTTCATCTATTACAACTGCCTGAGGATCTTTTTGGTGATATATCTCTCTTTCGCATATATCCGAAACATATACTGCAAAGGCAAAAAATGTCATAAGAAATACAAAGTAAAAAGAGTTATAAACCATATTATTAGGAAAAAATCTTTTTATATAGTTCATAAGTATATAAAGCGGGATACCTCCCAGTGTTCCAAATGTTCCCGGAGCAACTTTCATCTCTCCCAATCCAAACCAAGTTCCAAAATTCTTTGCTGTCTTTTTATCCATTAGAATACTCCTTTCCAATAGTTGTATCCTGATACTTGTTTCTCAGGATTTTTAATATCACTTATTCCCTTAACAATTTTTTCTATCTCCTCAAGAGATTCATTTCTAAATTCTAAAACTACCTCATCCACAAGAAGAGTTCTTATCTCTTTCATAGAATCTGTTATGTCCAGAGCCCTATTCAGATATATTTCACTGTTTCCAAATCTGTTTATCACAAGAGAGAAGCTGTCCTCTTTGTCATTTTTTATCTCAGTAGATTTTTCTGTAACTCCTGCCTCTATCTGCATAACTTTAGGTTTTGAATAGATTAGAAGAGCCTTTTTCAATTTTGTGGCTCCAAGATTCTTTATCTTTTCAAAACTAAGTTCAGGAGAGAGCATAACTGTCTCTATCTTAGGATTTTTTTCCCACTGAGATAGAGCATATCTATTACTCACATTCAAACTCCAGTGAAGAGTAATATTTTTTTTAGGATTTTCTTTTGCATCTAACAGTGTGTAGGCTATAGGGGAATCATATTTTATTTTGTCTAGATTTTTTTCTTTAACAACTCCCACATTGGCATAATAGATCTTGTTTATTCCCAATTCTATCAGTTTTTTCTCCTGCTCTCTAGTTGTCACTATCGCCGATACCACCGGATTTTTTTCTGTTACACTCTCCTCCGCTTTCTCTATTATATACTTGGGCTCGGAAGAATTTTCCCTTCTGTAAGAGTCTGCTATCTTTTCTATGAGATTTTCAGCCGCATCTCTTTTCATAGCTTTTATTATCGACACCGGAATAAAAAGATTGTCTTCCAATTCAAAATCACAACTTCCTAGGAAAAATTCTGTTTCTCCAAGTTCAGAAAGCTTATCCTGAATATTTTCAGCTGTTATAGGCTTTTTACCTGCAAGCTCTGCTTCCTTCTCTCCCAAAGCCTCTCCCGTCAGTATCTCTCCCCTCAAGTTCTTATAATAGAAAGTCAGCTTAGGAAACTGATTCAGCTCCCCTTGGAATTTTCCAGTTATCTCTATCTTTTTCTCAGTGTGTTTTCTCTCCAGATTTATAGTATCCTCTATCTCTTTGTCGAAACTTTTGAAAAGGTAACGAGTTCCTACTGGAATATCCTGCATTATAAGAGTTTCTCCCGGAAAAGCTTCCTTACTCTTATCTGCATTGCTGCTCAGGGATTTTTCACGATTCCTGTCAAAAGTTCTATGAACTATTTTACTAATATAGGCTCCTCCAAGTTTCTCAAAATCTTTGGAAAGATAAGTCACTCCATCTCCTAGCATAATTTTTTCAGAAATTTTAACTTCTTTTCCATTGAAAATACCTATCTGTTTTCCCAGATTGAAAGAGTATTTAGAGTTGATAAGATTTTTTTCCTCTCCGTGGAAATATCCCTTTCCATATCCTCTGTTGAATATTCTACTTATTCTCTCTTTTCTCTCTTCACCTTCTATAAGAGTTTTAAAATACTCTGTCAACTCATGAACATACTTAGCTTCCTTCATACGTCCCTCTATTTTTATAGATTCAACTCCTATCTCTTTCAGGAAATCTATCTCCTCTTTCCCCATAAGTTGATCCTTAGGGCTCAGAATATATCCCATGTCTCTCCCATCTACACTGTAGGTCTTTCTGCATGGTTGGGCACACATTCCACGGTTTCCACTACGGGCCCCTATAAAACTACTCATATAGCATTTCCCAGAATAACATACACACAGAGCTCCAGAAACAAATATTTCCAACTCTATGGTTGTTTTTTCTCTTATGGATTTTATCTCTCCTAGAGAAAGTTCACGGGATAAAACTACTCTTGAAAATCCTAACTCTCTTAGATACTCGGCTTCCACATGATTTGAGACTGTCATCTGGGTACTACCATGAATCTCAATTTCAGGAAAGTTTTCTTTAATAAATTTGAACATTCCTAAATCCTGGACAATTATAGCATCTAAACCATATTTGTAAAGTTCGTTGAGATTATGATAAAGAGGTTGAAACTCATTATCCATCATAATGGTATTCAGTGTCATCAGTACCCTTGTTCCATGCTCATGGGCATAATCTATGGCTGCCTTATATTCTGTAAGTGTAAAGTTCTTTGCACTCTTTCTAGCTCCGAATCCCTGAAGTCCCATATATACTTCGTCGGCTCCAGCATCCACTGCTGCATAAAATTTTTCAATATCCCCAGCTGGGGCAACTATCTGTAATTTTTTTATATTTTCTTTTGTATATTTCATTTTCACTCTCTCTTTCTATATTTATTACTAAAGTTTACACTATTTTACAGAGAGTTACAAGAGAAAAAAGGGAGAGAAATTTCAGCTTTCTCCCCCTTTATCTATATATGATTTTTAATTTTTAAAAAACTCTTCCCATTCTTGCTCTTTGAATCCTATAAGGACTCCTCTCTCACTCACAAGAAGTGGCCTTTTTACAAGCATACCGTTACTGGCCAAAATTTCAAGAAGTTCCTCCTCAGTTCCGTTGGCAACTTTATCTTTAAGGTTCATCTCTCTGTATAATATTCCACTGGTATTAAAAAATTTCTTTACTGGCTGTCCACTGATTTCTAAAAATTTTTTCAACTCTTCAGCTGTGGGATTGTTCTCCACTATCTGTCTGTCTTGAAAATTTATTTTTTTATCTTCCAGGAACTTTTTAGCATTTTTACAGGTACTGCATTTAGCATAATTTATAAAAGTTATCACTCTGAACTCCTCTCCATCTTCAATAATTACGGTGTTGTAGTTTTTAATAATTTCTGTATTTCAGCTTCTTTTTCAGCCAGCTGTTTTTTCAAAATTTCCTGTTCTTTCAGATACTGAAGAAGCTTTTCTCTAGCCTCTATCTCAGCTTTAAGTTTTGTATTGTCCTCCTGAACTTGTTGAAGTTTGGTTGTCGTTTCATGGGATACTTCCGGCATCGGTGGAAGAACAGCAGATTTGGTAGGTGCAACTGTT
>JBOFCM010000188.1:0-1581 GCA_051646055.1 Fusobacteriaceae bacterium | reverse complement strand
CTCTTTAAAATTCTCAGGATACCAGATAAAATGCCCTATTCCCAAGGATGGAAATTCCTCACCCCTGTTCCAGTGGACTAAGAACTCCCTCTTTTCTCCTGTCTCATTTCTATAGATCAACTTCCCCACATGGTTCAGCTCCTCTTTAGAAGGGATCTCCATGGAAAAAAGTGAAGCTGAACATGCTAAAAATGCCATCAATAAAATCTTTTTCATAACTCCTCCAGTTTTTGTATTACTTTATTCTCTGAAAATTCTTATCTAGAAGAGCTTTCAGTCGCAATTTTCCCCCATCCAGAGGAATCACCTCTGCATATTGAGCATTCTGAAATTTTTCTCCACTTCCTTCCTGAAAAAAATAGGAGTTTATCCCTAAATCTACCATGAAACCGTTCAGATAAAATTCCAAGCTCATCTCTCCCTCTTTCTCTTCCCTATATTCCTTTTCCAAGGATAGGTAATGAGCCAATCTTTTCTCATCTATTCTCACTCTCACATAGGCTTTTCCCATGGGTAATCTAGTTGTCGACTCCAAGTTTTTCCTTATCTCATCTCCCAGCTCATAGCCCAGGAGCATATAGTCTCCCTGCATAATGGAACGGGGATCTGCTGGAGCTGTTTTCAGATAGAAAGTTTTTTTCTTTAGATTCCCTTCCTCCTTCCAGAGGGAGATTCCAAAGAAAAAAATAATCAGAAAAAAATTTATTAAAACCATTATTTTTTTCATTTTTTCCTCCTCAAAATCAGAAATCCGGCAAAGAGCAGAAGAGAGTTTTTGAACATAGCATAGGATTTTTCCAGCAGAGTCCTGTCCATTTTATAATAATAGAAACTGATCTGTCCAGCAAAAAAAATCACAGATACTCCCAGCATATATCTTTCCTCTCTCCAGAGATAGAGAAGAATCAGCATTATTCCCAGATTTATGCTCCATACATGGGCAAAGATATACCCTACTCCCCCTATGAGAAGTGCCATAAAAATATATTTTTTCCTACTCTCCTCCTTTAAAATCCTACCCAGTATTACCAAGGATAGGGCAACAACTCCTCCACTGAGAATCTCTCCACTGATTTTACTGGATAAAAAATCATGGCCAAAAATTATCCCAGAAAGCATAAGTGTTATCTCTCCTCCTCTGACCACTCTTTTTAGAGGGGAAGATTTTTCAGGTGACTTCCAGAGAGAGAATAAAATTACCGGCAGGGGAAGAGATATTATAGGTGTCAGATTTTTAATCCCCCAATCTCTGGAGATAAAAAGAAGACCTCCAGTAAGAACCGGGATGAGAAGAAAATCTAGAGCCCTTGAGTGACGAAAATACCAGAAAATTCCATAGATTGCCATCCCCAGAAGAAAGCATTCTGTCTCCTGAAATTTGAAAACCTGGGAAAAATAGAGAATTATGCAGAGTATTCCTGAAATAAGGGTAACTATCTCATTTCGGTCCTCCCTAAATTCCAGTTTTATGGGAAGATAGACGGAGATTCCCAAAAGAGATATCCCCATAAGGAGAAAAGCCCCTTCTCTCAGACCCAGTATTGAGATTATCAGAGTCAGGAAGGTAAGCAGATAGAAGAC
>JBOFCM010000187.1:0-57626 GCA_051646055.1 Fusobacteriaceae bacterium | reverse complement strand
ATGTATTTGAGGGTTTCAAAGTCTATCACTTTACCTTCGCTTTCTATATCCACCATCTGTCCTCCCAACATTCCGTTTATTCCAGAATATTGAGCTATTTTCCCTATTATTTTTATAACCTTATCTGGGGAGATTTTTTGATTTTTTTCGGCTAGTATAGTGAAAGCATGAGTCAACAACCCGTCTCCTATCAAAATAGCAGCTGCCTCTCCAAATTTTTTATGAGTTGTAAGCTTCCCTCTTCTGTAGTCATCATTGTCAATTGCAGGAAGATCATCATGTACTAAGCTGTATGAATGTATCATCTCTATCGCTACTCCACTCCCGAAGCCCAGTTCCCTGCTTTTTCCCAGGAGCTCCAAGGTCATAAAAAGTAGAATAGGTCTAATTCTTTTTCCTCCGTTTAAAACTGAATATCTCATCCCTTCTGCAATTACATAGGGGTATTCTAGCTCGGAAAGATACTCCTCAATCACCCTATCAACATTTTCTCTAGACTCTTTCATGTATCTGTTGAGCATTTTATTCTACCTCCACAAATTCTATTTCCTCATTTTTTTCACTTACTTTTATTATTTTTCCTTCTGCCGCTCTTAATATTTCCGATGATTTTTTTATTAGTTTCATAGCTTTTTCATATTCTTTTATACTCTCATCCAGCCCTAATTCTCCGCTTTCAAGATTCTCTATTATTTTATCTAAATTTTCGATATTATTTTCGAAACTATTTTTTTTCTCCATCTTTTTTCTCCCTCTTATCTTTTTATATCCTATTTTACTGCATTTTGCTCAAAAAATAAAGTTTTAAAAAAATAATCCAAGAAAGTATGTAGAATTTCCTTGACAAAACAGGTAAAAACTGGTATTATATTGAAGTAAAATTTAACCTTTCCCACAAAGGACCGTTGCGTTATATTGCAATAAAATATAACTATCTAGGAGGAAACGAATGAAGAAATACACAGATATGCAAAGAAAAGAAGATGTAGTAAGAGATTGGTATCATTATGATGCTGAAGGTAAAGTTTTAGGAAGACTTGCTGTTGAAATAGCTAAGAAATTAATGGGTAAAGAGAAAGTATCTTATACTCCACATATTGATGGGGGAGACTTCGTAGTTGTTACAAACATGGAAAAAATCGCTGTAACTGGTAAAAAGTTAACAGACAAGAAATATTACCACCACACTGGATTCCCAGGTGGAATCAAAGAGAGATCTCTTGGTGAAATCATGGATAAGAAACCTGAAGAAGTTCTTATGTTAGCAGTTAGAAGAATGCTTCCAAAGAACAAATTAGGAGCTCAACAGTTAACTAGATTAAGAGTATTCGTAGGTGCTGAGCACACTCATATCGCTCAAAAACCAGCAAAAACTGAAATTTAATTAGGAGGTATTTACAGTGGCAGAGATGATTCAATATTTAGGAACAGGAAGAAGAAAAACTTCTGTAGCAAGAGTAAGAATAATTCCAGGTGGAAATGGAATTGAAATAAATGGAAAATCAATGAAAGAGTATTTCGGAGGAAGAGAAATACTTGGTAAAATCGTTGAGCAACCACTAGCACTAACTGAAACAATGGATAAATTCGGAGTTAAAGTTAATGTTGTTGGAGGAGGAAACTCTGGACAGGCTGGAGCAATCAGACACGGTCTATCAAGAGCTCTAGTTATATCTGACGAGACTTTAAAGCCTGCTTTAAGAGAAGCTGGATTCCTTACAAGAGACTCAAGAATGGTTGAGAGAAAGAAGTTCGGAAAGAGAAAAGCAAGAAGATCTCCTCAGTTCTCAAAAAGATAATCATTACAAAATATACAAACCCACAAACTCAGTGTTTGTGGGTTTTTTTTATATATCTATTTTTAAATCTCCAGGCTTTATCCAGCCCATTCTCCTAAATCCTTCTCCTATGATATAGGTTATTATTCCTGGAAGAAAAATATGAACTAAAAAAATTACAAGATATAATTTCATCCCTCTCATATCACTTCCTTCCATGGCACTTATTGTTCCTATTTGCCCTACCAGTCCACTTGTACCCATTCCAGCCGATATAGGAATATTTTTCAATTTAAATATTACTGACGACAAAGGGCCAAGAAGAGCAGAGGTTATTATCGGAGGTATCCAAACCCTATAATTTTTAACAATATTAGGCATCTGAAGCATAGATGTTCCAAGCCCTTGAGCAAAAAAACCTCCAATTCCATTCTCTTTATAACTCATAACTGCGAATCCAATCATTTGAGCTGAACAACCTACTGTAGCTGCTCCTGCTGCTATGCCACTCAATCCTAGCATTATTGAGATAGCTGCACTACTTATAGGAAGAGTCAGTATCATTCCCATAATTACAGAAATAAATATTCCCATATAAAAGGGCTGTAATTCTGTAAAGTATGCTATAAGATCCCCTAATTTTTTCATGGTATCTGCAATAACCGGCCCCACAATACCTCCCACAAGGATACCGACAATTACCGTTATCGCCGGAGTCAGTATTATATCTATCTTGGTTTCCTTCGAAACTGCCTTTCCAAATTCCGCTCCCATTATAGATGCAATTAGAGCACCTGCAGGTCCTCCCACTGCATTTCCTGCCGCACCAGTTATAACAGAAGCAAAGAGAACCAGTGGAGGTGCCTTGAGTCCGTATGCCACCGCTACACCTATAGATGCTCCTGTCATGTTCCTCGCTAAAGGCCAAACTGTTTCAGTCAAAAATTTTATCTCTAATTTTTGGCCTAAAGTATTTAAAATTGTTCCTATCAAAAGTGAAGAAAACAATCCCAATGCCATGTAACTCAAAGTATCAACAAAATACCGTTTTATAGAAAATTCGATATCTTTCCTTTTTAAAAAATTTTTCATTCGATATTTCCTCCCCATTTTAAATAATCGTCCTAATTATACACTTTTTTAGTTCCCCATGCAATGATTCAAGCAAAATAAAAAAGCAATCCAATTTAAAATCAGATTGCTTTTCAATATATTTGATTTACTATCTTGTAAAAAAAGTCATGGCTTTCTTTCCATATTTTCTATAATCAGCTTTCTTAAATTCTCCAATCTCATCGGCTAACTCTTCAAAAATATGGTGCTCACATATTATGAGACCTCCCTGAGCAAGAATCCCAGCTTTTTCTATAGCCTTCATAACTTTAGTACACAATTCCTGTTTATATGGAGGATCCATAAATATTATATCAAACTTCTCATCTTTTCTTCCCAGTATCTCAACAGCCCTTATCACGTCATTTTTATAAGCTCTGCATCTGTCCTCATATCCCAAAGAGTTTATATTTTCTATAACTATTTTAAGAGCTTCAGGATCCTGTTCTATCATTACAGCTCTCTTAGCTCCTCTGCTTAGGGCTTCTAAAGCTATATTTCCAGTTCCTGTAAAAAGGTCTAAAAATACAGAGTCTGGAACATAGGTTGAAATTATTGAAAACAATGACTCCTTTACACTTCCAAGTGTGGGTCTGGTATTCATCCCTTTTCTACTTTTTATCTTCTTATTTTTAGCTTCTCCAGCTATTATTCTCATATTTACCTCCATCTTTCCTTAATAAATAAACATTGCGTCTCCGAAGCTAAAAAAATGATAGCTTTCTTTCACTGCTTCTTCATATGCTCTCAACATGTCTTCCCTATTATAAAGAGCTGAGACAAGCATTAGAAGAGTAGATTTAGGAAGATGGAAATTTGTTATCAGAGCATCTACCACTTTAAATTTATATCCGGGATAAATGAATATCTCTGTTTCTGCTGTTCTCTCAACCAGTTTCCCCTCTTCATCCACAGAAGACTCCAATGCCCTTGTTGTCGTAGTTCCCACTGAGATTATTCTTCGTCCCTCTATTTTTGCTCTGTTTATTTTCTCAACAGCTTCAGCTGGTATTTCAAATATCTCAGAATGCATCTTATGATCTAGAACATCCTCTGTCTGAACAGGTCTAAAAGTTCCCAATCCTACTTCAAGAAATATATCTACTATCTCTATTCCCTTTTTCTTTATTTTTTCAAGAAGTTCAGGAGTAAAATGAAGTCCTGCTGTAGGAGCTGCTACACTCTCTCCTTTTATCGCATAAACTGTCTGATATCTCTCTTTTTCTTTTAAACTCTCAAGTATATATGGAGGCAGTGGCATTTTTCCCAGTCTGTCTAAAACCTCTTCAAAGGCCCCCTCATAATGAAACTTAAGTACTCTGTTCCCATCTTCTTTTATCTCCATGAGCTCTGCCACAAGCTCCCTGTTGTCACCTACTATAAGCTTCTGTCCTAACTTGAGTTTTTTAGCATGCTTTAGAAGACACTCCCAAGTGTTCAAGTCCACTCTTTTTATAAGAAGAATCTCCATAACTGCCCCGCTTTCCTTTCTTCCGAAAAGTCTTGCAGGAATAACTTTAGTTGAATTTCTCACCAAGACATCTCCACTTTTGAGATAATCTATTATATTGAAAAAATTTTTGTGTTCTATCTTTCCTGTTTCTCTATCTATCAGCATTAGCTTTGAAGAATCTCTTGGTTCTCTTGGAGACTGACCTATAAGCTCATCTGGAAGATAAAAATTATAATCTTTTAATTTTGTCGACATATCTATTCACCAACTTTCCTACTTATAACTACTCTTTCTATTCCAGAATAATCTTTTATTATTCCAACTAAAGAAAGTCCATTCTCTTCTGCAAATTGGGCAACTTTTTCAGCTTGATTATATCCCACTTCAAAAGCAAGGTAACCACCTTTTTTTAAGAAAGGCTTCGCCTCCTTACTTATTTTATGATAGAAATAATATCCATCACCATTATCTGTAAGTGCCAACTTAGGCTCATGATTTTTAACTTCAATCATAAGTTCCTCGTACTCTTCCAGTGGAATATATGGGGGATTAGATACTATTAAATCAAATTCTCCCTCCACTGCTAAAAATACGTCAGATTTTTTGAACTCTATATTTTTCACTCCATTTAATTCGCTATTGGATTTTGCAATTTTTAGAGCTTCATCACTTATATCCACTGCAGTCACATAACTTTTAGGTAGTTCTTTAGCTAAAGTTATCCCTATCGCTCCACTCCCTGTTCCTATGTCTAAAATTTTAGGATTTTCTATATCCAGCATGAGAAGTTTACACTGCTCCACAAGAATTTCTGTGTCCTGACGTGGAATAAGCACGTGTTCATTTATTTTGAACGGATGCCCATAAAACTCCCATTCACCCAATATCTGCTGAAGAGGTTTTCTAAATTTTCCTCTTTGAATTATCATTTTTCTGATTTCATCCTTCTGTTCAGCTGTAATCTCTTTAAAAAGGTTGAAATTCAAAAAACTTCTGCTACATTTTAGTACATGGGAAAAAATATATTCAGCATCTAATCTGTAATCTATAACACCTTTTTCTTTTAGATATTCGATGCTCTTATTCAAAAGCTCTAAATTTATAACTTTATAATCTGTTTTTTCATTTTTATCAAGTTCTTCGTATGTTTTTTTCATAGTTGACATCTCTTTCAGATATTTTTTTATTTTCTCTCTCTCCTCTGAAGAAAGTTCAGTTTCAAAATTTGTATAAAGTCCCATTCTATCACAGTTTAAAACATGAGCAATAATTTTTTCTGCCTCTAATCGAGGTTTGGAAAAGGAGTATTTTGACAAATACTCCTCCGAAAATTTTAATATATCAATGAGTTTCATAAATTAATTTTCCGAACTACTTAACATCTCTGCCTGGTTAAATGTGATAAGAGCATCTATCATCTCGTCTATATCTCCATCTAAGAAAGCCTCTAGCTGATGTATTGTATGTTTAATTCTGTGATCTGTTATTCTTCCTTGAGGATAGTTATATGTTCTTATTTTTTCAGATCTGTCTCCAGTACCAACCTGTAATTTTCTATCGTTAGCAATCTGACTTCTCTGCTTTTCTGCCTCTAACTCATAAAGTTTAGCTGCAAGGTGTTTCATAGCCTTTTCTCTATTTTTTATCTGAGATCTCTCATCTTGACACTGAACTACAACACCAGATGGAAGATGTGTTATCCTAACCGCAGAGTCTGTCATGTTAACGTGCTGACCTCCTGCTCCTCCTGCTCTATATGTATCGACTTTTAGATCTTTTGGATTTATAACTACATCCTTCACTTCATCTACTTCAGGCATAACTGCAACAGTGGCTGTTGATGTATGAATTCTTCCAGCAGATTCAGTTTCTGGAACTCTTTGCACTCTGTGAACCCCAGATTCAAACTTCAATTTTGAATAGGCTCCCTGTCCAGTAATCATAAATACAACCTCTTTCATTCCTCCTACTCCAACTTCCTGACGCTCAAGAATCTCATATTTCCATTTTTTTCTCTCTGCATATCTGCAGTACATTCTAAAAAGATTTCCAGCAAAAAGGGCCGCTTCGTCTCCTCCTGCTCCTCCTCTTACCTCAATGATAACGTTTTTATCATCATTTTCGTCTTTAGGAAGCAATAATACTTTAAGTTCCTTTTCAAATTCTGGAAGAGTTTCTTCGAGCTCTTTTATCTCATCTTGAAGCATTTCCCTCATATCAGGATCCTTCTCATTCTTTATGCTCTCTTTAGAAAATTCAAAATCTTCTAAAGCTTTTTTATACTCATTGTATTTTTCAACTATTTCAGAAATATTGTTAAGAGCTTTATTATATTCCATCATTTTTTTAGGATCAGCGAGCACTTCTGGCTGCCCTAAAAGATTTAAAAGTTCTGCATGTCTTGCTACAACCTCTTCTAATTTTTTAAACACATTATCATCTCCTAATTTTTCTCTACTATATCCTATTAAGTATAACATAAAATATGTTAAAAATCAAAAAAAATCGCTAACAATGAACTGTTTTTTCAAAGTTAGCAATCTCTTTTCTATTTTATAACTTAATTGTCCTAGGGATTCGTTCCTGGAGTTGTATCTCCATTTAACTCTCCCTCTATTTTGATTTCAGCCTCTTGCTCTTTTTTTATTCTACCCAAAGCTCTTTCCCTAGCCTGAATATATTGTTGGCGTGTTATATATTTATACATTTGAATCTGACTTTTTACCTGATTTTTTAATCTTGTTGCCTCGATTACACCAAGTTTATCCATCACTTTTTCTAGTTCCTGAATATTTTTTTCAGCTCCATCTAGAAGCAGTCTATTTGCCTCTAACTCTAGCTGCCTCTTATTTAAAGATAATTTTTTAACGTCAATACTTGTCGTCTCCATGAGAAGTTTAGCGTTTTTTAAATTGACGTCACTTACTCCAACAGCTTTAAAGTCTTCGTCATAAACTATCCCAAAATCACCACTGCTGGAGTATACTACCATAGAAATAACTAACATCCAGGAAAATAACAACCATTTTTTCATACTTTCGCTCTCTCCTAACTCTGAAAATCAAATCCAAATACATGCTCTGTATCTATATTTATTTTCTGATTATCTTCAAATATTTTAGCATTAAAAAAATCTTCTAATTCAATTTTCTCAGTTTTTTTACTTTCAACAGGACTATTTTTTAAAATTACTATATGTTTCCCAGTAAGTTCAGAGGCAGTATCATTTTTCAAAAAATTATAATAGGAAGATGTTCCAAATATTCCCACAAAAAATAGTGAAAGAGAAACTCTCCTATATCTTTGACTTCTACTTTGTTCCTCTTCAAGCAAATTTTTATATATATTAGCTCTCACTCTATCTCTAGGTGACATAACTATACCTCCATATCCTTTAATGCCTTATAATAAGATGATTTTATTGTGGAAAGATTTATGTTTTTCATCTCGGCAATCTCTTTTAGTTTATAACCGTATATATCTTTTAAAATTACAAGTTCTCTCTCATTCTCAGGAAGTTTTTCTAACTGTTCTTTCAGCATCAGATTATTATTTAGATCTACGCCATCTTCAATATCTAAAATCACCTCATTGAGTTCTAGATTAACTTTTTTCTTTTTGAAAAAATCATAGGTCTTATTTATGGCGATTTTGTATATCCAAGTATATATATTACTATCAGATCTAAAACTCTTCAGATTCTTATAAACACTCATAAAAACTTCTTGAGCTATATCTTCAGCATCCTCTTCATTTTTGACACTTCCAAGGATTTTGTAGTATATTTTGTCAAAGTGCTCCTCGAATATTTTATCAAAATCCATCATATTTTATTACCTTCCATTTTAAATCGTATTATTTAGACTTTAAAAGTTTTGAAAAAGTTTAAAGTAATTATTTTTTTTCTTTTAAATCTTCTTGTATCATTTTTTTTAGTTCAAAAAGTATATCTTTTTCATTCACTTTTTTCACAATTTCACCTTTTTTAAAAAGAAGTCCTATTCCTTTACCGCCAGCTACTCCATAATCGGCTTCACGAGCTTCTCCTGGGCCATTTACAACACATCCCATAACAGCTATTTTAAGATTCTCTTCTTGATCTCTAAACTCATTTTCAACTTCTTTAGCCAATTTTATAAGATCTATTTCTGTTCTTCCACAAGTTGGACAAGAAACTATCTCCGTTCCCTTTCTCAGTCCTAAAACCTTCAAAATTTCCTTTGCGACCCTTATCTCCTCTACAGGATTTTCTGTCAGTGAAACTCTTATGGTATTTCCAATTCCATCCAAAAGAAGAGTCCCTATACCTATTGCTGATTTTATTGTTCCTTGAAATGCTGTTCCAGCTTCTGTCACTCCCAGATGTAGGGGGTAATTGGTCAATTTATCTATCTCTCTGTAGGCTTCAACCATCATTTTAATATTACTTGCCTTCAAAGATAAGACTATGTCTGAAAATTCTTGCTCCTCTAGAAGAGAAATATGATATAAGGCACTTTCAACCATCCCAGCAGCTGTGGGATGACCATATTTTTCTAGAATATGCTTTTCAATAGAACCCGAATTAACTCCTATCCTAATTGGAATCTTGTGTTCTTTAGCTTTGAGAACTACCTCTCTGATATTTTCTTTTGAACCTATATTTCCTGGATTTATTCTAAGCTTATCTATTCCATTTTCAATGGCCATAATAGCTAGTCTATAATCGAAATGTATGTCTGCCACCAAAGGAATATTTACTCTTTTTTTTATCTTCTTTATAGCTTCAGCTGCCTCAGGTGTATTGATAGTCATTCGAACCATCTGACAACCTTCTTTTTCAAGTTCAATTATCTGATTTACTGTAGATTCTACATCTGCTGTATTAGTATTTGTCATCGATTGAATAATAACTTCACTTTCTCCACCAATTTGAAGATTTCCTATTTTCACTATTTTTTTCATCCGGACTCCCTATCTAAATTTTCTATTTAAGATATCTCATTGGATCCAATGTTTTTCCATTTCTTCTAATTTCAAAGTGAAGATGTGGACCCGTAGATCTTCCGCTATTTCCCGACTGAGCAATTAGCTGACCTGAAGCTACTCTTTCTCCCTGTTTTACATAGGCTTTATTCAGGTGAGCATATCTCGTCTCATATCCGTCATCATGAGTTATTATTATAATTCTACCATACCCACTCATATATCCTGAAAATTTTACTTTTCCCTCTTTCGAAGATTTTACATCTATATACCTAGCTCTAAAATCTACTCCATCATGGTGTATATATCTTTTTAAAACAGGATGAAGTCTTGTTCCATAGGGACTAGTAATTCCAGAATATCTTACTGGCATTTTAAAATTCAGGGTTTTAACTATTTTTATATTTTCTTTTTCCGTAGGCTTTTTTTCACTTGGCTTTGTTCTTGGTGGTACAGGCTTAGCTACTACAATTTTGATTGTTGGATCTTTTATGTATAAAATCTGACCCACTTTAAGTGTGTTATCTTTTATTTCATTGTATTCTCTTAAAATCTCTCTCTTTATATTGAATTTCTGAGCTATTCTGAAAACAGAATCTCCCTTTGCTACTTTGTACTCAATCACGTTTTCTGAAGGAATATTTATTTTATCCCCTATTTTTATTATTTTACCTATGTTTTTATTGTTATATCTCAATACTTCTTCTTTTATTCCATACTTCCTAGCAATTATAGATACCGTTTCCCCTTTTTGAATCCTATGTTCCTTAAAGGTAACTGTTTTTATTCCAGTTTGTCCTTCCGGTTCCATTTCTTCCTCTTCCAACTGTTCTTCCGGTTCTTCAAGCTCCACTCCATACTCCCTGGTAACAGTGAAAAAGTTCCCTGTAAGCATTCGCTCTCCATCCTCTTCACTATCTTCAAGCGGGTAATAATCAACGAATTTTTCCAAAGGAACAATTTCTTTATTGAATATATCCAGTTGCTCAATGCTATATGAAAATATAAGAATTAAGATTATTAAGAAATTAAATCCTATTCTCTTCAATTTTTTCCCCTATCTAGTATCTATTTTAGAAGTTCTTCATTACTTTTTGTTTCCACTATTTTATCTATAATTTTTTTAGTCGCATTTACCTTATCCAATTGCGCCACATGTCTTCTTATACTCCATATTTTTTCTAACTGTTTTTTAGGTATAAGAAGTTCCTCTTTTCTTGTACCTGATTTTTGAATATCTATGGCCGGATATACTCTCAGCTCTGCCAAAGTTCTATCCAACTGTATCTCAAGATTTCCCGTCCCTTTAAATTCTTCAAATATGACATCATCCATCTTACTTCCAGTATCGATTAAAGCTGTTGCTATTATTGTAAGACTTCCTCCATTTTTAATATTTCTAGCTGCTCCGAAAAACTTTTTAGGATAATATAAAGCGCTTGGATCTATACCTCCCGAAATCAGTTTTCCACTGGAAGGGATAACAATATTATAAGCTCTTGCAAGTCTTGTGAGGGAATCCATAAGAATTACCACATGCTCTCCATCCTCAAGTTTTCTTTTAGCTCTTTCTAACACCATCTCTGTTATTTTTATATGATTTTTAGGATCTTCATCAAAGGTTGAAGAAAATACCTGTGCTCCCTTCACGCTCTCCCTTATATCAGTAACCTCTTCTGGCCTTTCATCTATGAGAAGAATCCAGACTTCAACATCTTTATTATTCTCTATTATAGAGTTAGCTATATCACTTATAAGTACAGTTTTTCCAGCCTTTGGAGGAGCAACTATAAGCCCTCTCTGACCTTTACCTATAGGTGCGATAAGATCTATTATTCGCCCAGAAATATTTTTAGAATTGGTCTCTAGCTTCAATAGTTCAGTGGGGTATGATGGCTTCAATTCATCAAAAGGAATTCTCGATTCAGCTTTCGTTGTCGTACTTCCATTTACTAAAAGTACTTTTCTCAATCCATAATTTTTCTCTGTTCCTACCGGCGCCCTTACCTCTCCCACGACAGAATCTTCATTTCTTAATTTGAATTTTTTTATCTGCGTTGCTGATACATATACATCTTTTCCCACATTGGTATCTCTTAAAAAACCGTATCCATCTGCCAAAACATTGAGATTTCCCCAGCCTAAAGACATCCCTTCATTGGCTTGAAAATATTCCTCTATAAGTTCTATTATTTCAGCCTTTTTAGTTCTTGTCCCAAAATCTAAATCCAACTGCTTTCCAATCTCAACTATCTCTTTTAATAAAAACCTCTCCAGATTTTGCATCTAACCTCCAAGTTAAACTATATCTCCGTATAGTGTCCAGGTTTTACACTGGTTTATTTTTATATTTACAAAATTTCCAGCAAGGGCTGAATCCCCTTTGAATATAACTACTTTATTTGTGTTAGTTCTACCTGTTAGCATCTCTTTATTTTTTCTACTTTCCCCTTCTACTAAAACTTTTTCTATTTTTCCCATATATTTTTCACTAGAATCTTTCGACATTTTATTTTGAAGATTTATAAGCCTTTGAAGTCTCTCTTTTTTGATTTCATCTTCTATCTGCCCTTCCATTTCTGCTGCTGCTGTTCCTTTTCTTATAGAATACATAAACATAAACGCTGTTTCATAACCTACTTTTTCCACGACATCAAGGGTATCTTGGAAGTCTTCCTCTGTCTCGTGAGGGAATCCAACTATTATATCTGCAGTAAGAGACACACCTGGTATTCTCTCCTTCATTTTCTCCGCAAGAGATAGATATTGTTCCTTTGTATATCCCCTATTCATAAGTTTCAATATTCTGCTAGAACCTGATTGAAGAGGTACATGCACAGATTTTGTTATTTTTTCAGATTTCGCTATAACATCTATCACATCATCTGAAAAATCTCTAGGGTGAGGTGAGATAAATCTTACCCAAAAATCTCCCTCTATCTCCTCTATTGCAGCTAGAAGTTTTGCAAAATTTTCACCTGTCTCCAAATCTTTTCCGTAAGAATTCACATTCTGTCCAAGAAGAATTATCTCTCTATAATTTTTCTTTACATAACCTTTTATCTCTTCGATTATATGTTCCATAGGAACAGATCTCTCACGACCTCTTACATATGGGACTATACAGTACGTACAGAAATTATTACATCCATAAGTAATTGGCACTGAAGCTGTGAATTTAGAGTCAAATTCAGCATCTAAATTTGGAGGAAGTTCATCTTCATCTCCTACATATATAACACTTTTAAAATCTCCGCTCTCTATTTTTTCTATAGCTTGAGGTATTTTGCCTATATTCTGATTTCCCATGACAATATCTATTATCGGAAATTTTTTAGCCAGCTCCTCTCCCTGCTCCTGAGCAAAACAACCTGTTATCCCTATTATGGTTCCCTGCTTCTCTTTTTGGATTTTCAATTCTCCTAACTTTCCATAAATCTGAGTGGCTGCTCCCTCTCTAACTGTGCACGTATTTAAAAATACTGCATCAGTTTCAGTTAATTCCTCTGTTATTTCATACCCCATATTTTGAAGCATTTTCTTTATTTTTGCACTTTCGTTGACATTCATTTGGCAACCATATGTGATTATCATAGCTTTCTTCAATTCTTTACCTCCTAATATTAATAGGCATACTTTTTTTAATTATCTAAAACAAATATATTCTACGCCCATTTTAACATAATATTATATCATATTTTTTTTTAATTTCAAAACCATATTTCATTTAAAAAACTTTATCAAATAGTCAAAAATAAAAAGGAAATACCTTTTTTTAATCATAAATACTTAAGAAGCATTTCATAAGGAGGAGAAGTATGTCTAAAAAGCTCAGTTTGGTTTTTATTTTGTTAATTTTATCTCTTTCAACTTTTGCTGCCAGCAGAGGAGTAGGGATAATACTCCCTAAATTTGAAAAGGGTGCATATTTTGAGAACATCATACAGGAGGAACTCAATATCAACTTTGAAGGAAGTGGTATCACTCCTAAAATTATAGATCGCAGATATCTCGATAGAGGATCTTTGAAGGATAATGTGGATCTTATGTTAAAAAACCCCAATGTAGAAGGTGTTTTCATACTAAATTATAATGAAGAAGTATATATTCCAAAAACAGGAAAATTTGTAACTTATCCTTTGGGTCTCAATCCTATAGATAAAAAGCTTCCTAAAAATATTTCCTATATCTACAGTGAACCTAATCTAATCCATAACGTAAACAAGGTTAGAGAGTTGAAAGAGGTAAAAAAAGTTACTATTGTTACCTCTAGCAATGAAAAAGATTTTTCAAAAAAAATAAAAATAGATATGAAAAAAATTGGAATAGAATCCAAAATTATTTCTGAACACCTTTCTTCAGAGGAGTTAAAAAAAGGTTTTCAAAATGCTGATTTAGTGTATTTAATCTCTAATGATAACACTATAATTTCTGCGGCAAATCTAGCTACCAGTATGAATATCCCTACCTTTATCCTGTCTTTGAATCCAGAGACAACTCAATACTCTCTTATGGGTTATACTTTAAATTCTGAATTGAAGAGACGGATAAGAACAGGAGCCTTTAATTTTTATAATTTCATCAACAACGATATAGAAAATGAGGTAGATAATTTAGGAACTCTGGATGAAGATCTTTTTTTCAATACTGAAATAGCCAATAAGATTCAAGTCTATCCCAATGTTCTCTTTATACAGGGGATGAATCTTGTCAAAGGAAAAAATAGATCTGAAAAAATGAAACTTTCTTTCAAAGAAGCAATACAGATGGGCTTAAATAATAACCCTGCTCTCAAATCCTCTAAAAGTGCAATAGAAAGCCAAAACTATAGCTACTTTGCTTCTATCTCCAAACTCCTTCCTCAAGTAGGGGGTAATTTGCAATATAGCAGACAGGACAAGGATTTAGTGAGTGTCTTATCTGGTCCTGAAAATAGTACAGTGGGAACTATCGCTGCTTCTCAAGTTATTTTTGATGATTCCCTCAACACTAATATCTATAGTGAGAAATTATTCTTCGAAAATAGTAAACTTCAATATAATCAAGCTGTTTTAGATTATACTTTCAATATTTCGAAAACTTATCTGTCTATACTTCAGAGCAAGGCCCAATTGGATATCCAAACCAATAACTATAATCTAATAAAAGAATTCCTAAGAATAAGTAAGGTAAAATATGAAACTGGAGCGACAGGAATTCAGGATGTTTATAGAATGGAGAGTGCCCTCTCCGATGTTACCTCATCTCTTGCATCTGTCACTGCACAGTTAAGAAATCTTGAAATATCTCTCAACACTCTTCTCAATGCTCCAGTGGATATGAGATACGAGTATGAAAACATAGATAATCTTTCCAAAGAGATTTTCTTAGGCGAGGATTTTTTAGATAAATTTCTCTTTGACGAAGATAAGGATGTTCTCCTTTTTAACTTCCTCTCTAAAGTTGCAATTGAGAATTCAAATCAGCTTTCAGCTTTGGAAAACAATATTAAAATCTTAAAAAGACAGAGTACAAGCTTGACAACTTCAAGAATTATCCCCAAAGTTTCTGCTTTTGGTCAATATAATAAAAACAATATTATTGAATCTTGGGGAGAGGGGAGTTCGAATTATAATCCTGCAAACGGTTGGCGTGCAGGAATTATGGCTGAGCTTCCGTTATTTACTGGTGGCGAAATCACTATGGCTAAAAAAAGTCTTGAGTCTCAAATTGACTCTTTAGATTATCAAAAAGAAAATTTAAAAAATGAAATTACTGAGAATATCAATACACTCTCAACTCTTTTGCTGAATGACTATGTTCAAACTTATACTACCAATAAAGCAGCAGAGGCAGCTAAAAAAAGTTTGGAAATATCTACAAATCTCTATGCTGCGGGTTCAATATCTGTTACAGAAATTTTAGATGCAAGAAATGCTGCTTTTTCAGCTGAACTTTCTAACACAATAAGTAGGTATAATTTCTTCATATCTGCTATAAATTTAGAAAGAGCTATCGGAAAATACAATATTTTTGCCAGTGAAGAGGAAAAAGCTCAAGATATAAAAACTCTTGAAAGAGTTATTGGAAAATAGGAGGAAGAGATGAAAAATAAAATTATTTTTTTACTTATACTGGCTACCCTTTTAGGTTGCAAAAAAGAGGAAACTCCCCTTGCTACCGACCTAGAAATCCGACCAGTAAAATATATGGTTGTAAATACTGAAAAATCATTCACCACTCGGGAATTCTCCGGAACTGTGGCCCCTGCTACCATTTCAGAGTTAAGTTTTAGAGTTACAGGGACAATGATTGAAAAATATGTTAATCTTGGAAGCAAAGTGAAAAAAGGAGATGTTTTAGCCAAATTGGATCCTTCTGAATACAAGATAAAATCTGATGGAATCCGAGCTCAATACCAGGAAGCTGAAGCAAAAATAATGAATGCTAAATCTATATTTTCCCGTTCAAAAACTCTTTTTTTAGGAAACAATATTTCTAAAAATCAATACGATCAGGATAAAGCTAACTATCAAGCAGCACTTGCACAACTTGAAGTTGCTGCACAGAATAGAGACTTTGCAGAAACTCAGCTGGAATACACTATTTTAAAAGCTCCTTCTGACGGAATCATAGCTCAGGTGGATGCTCAATTAAATGAAGCGGTCAATGCTGGAACACCTGTTTTTACTCTTAGTGAATCTGGAGAACTTCAAGCCGTTTTCTCCGTCTCTGATTCTGTAATTAACAAACTTTACGAAAATCAAATTGTATCCGTTACATCTATAAATAGTGGAGAGGTATTCAAAGGAAAAATTAGTAATATAGGAGCTATTTCAAACGCTTACGGAAATACATTTCCTGTCAAAGCAAACATAATAAATCCTACTTCATCCCTTAAACCAGGTATGACTCTTTCAGTTAAAGTCGATTTTAAAAATGAAAATGTTGGAATTATTTACACCCCAGTAAACAGCGTGCAATTGGATAACGACGGAAGAAATTTCGTTATGGTACTGACAAATATAAAAGATGGAATTGCACTTGTAGAAAAAAGATATGTTACTACCGGAGAAATCAGCAGTATCGGAGTTGAAGTAACTTCAGGATTAAATTCAGGAGATTATATAGTCACTTCTGGAAATACAGTTATCTCCAATGGACAAAATGTTAAATTAGGAGTGAAGGAGGAGAAATAATATGAGCATAACATCCCTGGCAATAAAAAATAGAGTATCTACCTATCTCTTTGTTCTGCTCCTTTGTTTTTTTGGAGTATTTGCATATCTTTCTTCAGAAAAAGCTGAAGATCCGGGTTATACAATAAAAACTGCTGTTATTACCACGAGCTGGCCCGGAGCCACAGCTCAGCAGATGGCAGAACTTGTCAGCAAACAGATTCAGGATGAAGTTAGAAGCATGGAGTCTTTAGATTTTGTAGAATCTAAAAATTTACCAGGCCAGTCAAATGTCTATGTAAATTTGAAGGCAAAATATTGGAATCCCGATCCAGAGTGGACTCAACTTAGAAATAAAATTGAATTTGTAATTCCAAAACTTCCACAGGGAGTTCAAAAACCTGTTATCAACACATATTTCGGTGATGTATATGGTACTGTTGCTGCCTTAAGCAGCAATGATCTTACTTATGATGAACTCTATGCTCAAGCTGAAGAGTTGAAAAATCTACTACTTTTTAAAGTTCCTGAAATAGGTCAGATTCAGATTACTGGAGTGCAACAGGATGTTATTTATATAAGAATCGATAACGATAAAATGGCCACTATGGGCATAAGCTTAAATCAAATCGTCCAAGGTCTTCAATCTGCAAATGTTATACTTCGTAATGCTTCTATTCTTGATGCAGAAAATCGTATCACTGTAAACCCTTCTGGTGCTTTTACCAGTATAGAAGATATCGGCAAAGTTGTTCTAGCTGGAAAATCTACAGATCAAAGAATATATCTTCAAGAAATTGCACAGATTGAAAAAGGTTATATAGACCCTCCTTCACTTCTCACTTATAATGGAGAAAATAAATCTATTGTTTTAGCCATGAGTTTAAGTTCTGGACAAAATATTTTAAAATTAGGAGAAGGAGTAAAAAAAGTTTTAAACGAATACAGAAAAAAACTTCCTCTCGGAACAGATTTGACTTTAGTTTATAATCAGTCATCTATTGTTGATGATAAAATTGCTGGTTTTCTTTCAAGTCTTATACAGGCTATAATTATTATTGTAGCCATAATGTTTGGATTCCTTGGAATTAAATCTGGACTAATAGTTGCATCTCTTACTCCTACAACGATTGCTGTTACTCTAATCGGATTATATATATTCGGTTATGGAATAAACCAAATGACACTTGCAGGTCTAATTATAGCCTTAGGAATGTTAGTGGACAATGCAGTCGTTATGGCTGAAAATATAATGGTTCTTTCTCAAAAAGGAATGAATAAGATGGATGCTTGCCTAGAATCAGCAAAAGCTCTAGCTATCCCTCTTTTTACGGGATCTATGACTACTGCTGCCGCTTTCCTTCCTGTTATTACTAACCAGGAATCTATGGGAGAGTATGTAGGACCCATGGCTATAGTTGTATTTATAGCTCTCACAGCATCTTGGGCTCTAAATCAAACTTTTATCCCTCTTTTATGCTATGATTACCTTGATACAACCAAGCAGAAAAAAATAGACTTCAATAATGATCGAATGTATATTTCATACAGAAATATCCTCATAATGGCTCTGAAAAATTATAAAACTTCTATGGCACTAGCTATCGGATCTTTCGTTTTTGGAATTTTTCTCTTTAAATTTATACCTAGTAGTTTTATGCCAGTAGGAACAACTCCGGTTATGGCGAGTTATATACGACTGCCTAAAGGAACCTCAATTGAAACAACGACCGAAGTAGTGAAAGATCTCAATCAACATGTTAAAGAAACTTATTTTGTTGGGGATATAAATCCTAAGCCACCTACATTTTTAGACTATATACTCACTGGTGGAACAACAAAAATTTATGAAAAAGATGGAATTAAAAGTTGGGAATCATATGTAGGTGGGGGAGGACCTCGTTATACTTTAGGCTATACTCCTGAGTTAGGTCTTCCTGAATTTGCCTATGTTCTATACAATGTCACATCTGCTGACCTCACTGAAAAATATTCAAGTGAAATCAACAGATATCTTCAAGGCAAATATCCAAATATCACTGTTACGAGTAAGTCGCTTCAAGAAGGACCTACCTCTGAATTTGAACTGGGTTACCAATTTATATCACCAGATTTGGAACTTATAAGGGGAATAGCGGAAGAAGTCAAGGAAAAACTAAAAACTGTAGAAGGGGTTAGAGTTGTCTCCGATAACTGGGGGAATTTCGTTCCTCAAATAGACATCCAAATCGATTATAACAAGGCTATTTTAGCGGGACTTACTTCCTCTGAAATTGGAGAGGCTTTACAATATTCTCTTCATGGCTATAATGCTACCTCTTTCTATGATTTCAATGCACCACCTAAAAACACTACAGTTCCCATCACTATTAAAGGAACTCGTGATTACAAAGATAAGCTACAGGCCTTGAAAGATCTTGAAATTACAAATAAGCAGGGACAATCTGTGGCTCTTCAGCAAGTTGCAAATCTAAAGCTTAACTATGTCCCTAATTTTGTCTATACAAGGGATCTTAACTATGCTATTCAAGTTGATGCTGGAATCGAAACAGGATACACTGCCAACGACCTCCATGCTGTTATCAACTCTTGGATCAAGGAAAGAATGGCTCAAGAATGGGAATCTCAAGGAGCTCAATATAAAGTTTCAGGAATGATGAAGACTTCAGAAGAAAACTCAAAGGGATTGAGTGCTGGACTTCCTATTGCGTTACTCATAATGTTAACCTTAGTCATAGCTCAGTTCAATTCAATAAAAAAAGGATTAATCATAATGCTCACTATTCCTCTTTCTCTTTTAGGGTGTTCTCTCGGACTTCTAATTACCGGTTTAGATTTGGGATTTATGGCTATTGTCGGAGTTATTTCTCTGGCTGGTGTTGTGCTTAATCATAGTATTATTCTTATCGATAGAATAACTATCGAAAAAGAAGAGTTAAAAAGAACTGATCAGGATTCCATAGTTATTGGATGTCAAGCAAGACTTCGTCCTATCCTATTAACTGTCTTTACAACTTTGGCAGGTCTTTTGCCTCTTTATTTCTTCGGTGGCCCTCTGTTTAAACCTCTGGCCGCAGTTCTTATGTTCGGACTTATGGTGGATACAATCCTAAGTCTTGGAGCTATACCGGTTTTCTATGCCGTGGCTTTTGGGATAAAATTTAAAGATTATGAGTATGACCCGAATATAGATGTAGAATAAAAAAAATGAGAGGACAAAGCTGTCCTCTCATTTTTTTTAAACTATTTGAATATTTCTCCAGCTTCCATATACCAAAGAAGAAGATCCATCTCATCCATTGGAATTTTTACAAATTCACAGTAATCTTTTAATTTTTTTTCTATTTCTAAATAAATTTTAGGAGTCAAGGTCTTTGGAATCTCATCTATAACTCCCAATTTTTGAATATTTTTTAAAATATGTCTATCCAAAATAGCAACTTCTTCTCCAAAACCTACATTCCGTAAAAAATGTCCAGCTTCTTTATAAGACATCCCTTTTATATTCTTTACTATCCATTCTCTTTTCTCTTGAACAGTTGGAATTGACTGAAAAAATCTTTTTGTATTTATCTCTCCCTTCTCATCCTTCATCTGCTCTCTCAAAAGAACAAGATATCTTGCCTTATTATTTTTAAATCTGACTATATTTAGATAATTGGAAAGGGATTCAGCATCCTGAATAAAAAGAGCATCCTCCTGAAGCATATTAGTTACAGCTTTCCATGCATTTCTTGCTTTTGATTGAGGCGTCAGTATACAGAAAGACAATTCTGCGTGAATTGCTCTATCGTCTCCTTCTGTCCATATTTTTTTAAAATATTCCAATCGTTTTTTTATATCAGGTGCTATTTCTTTATAAATTTTTTCAACTTTATAAAAATAACTGTTTTTTTCCACTCTTACTCTCCTCTAGGATTAGAACTGGAAGCCATACGGAAGAAGTTCCTCCATATTCATAATTTTATAATCTCTTTTGAGATTCCCTAAAATTATTACAGTTTCTTCATCTGCAAACTCTTTTATAACCTGTCTGCATGCTCCACAAGGGCTTACAGGACCTGAAGTATCTGCCACCACACATATAATTTTTATTCTTTTCATACCTCTGTTTACTGCTGTAAATATTGCACTACGTTCTCCACAGTTCGAGAGACCGTAAGAAGCATTTTCCACATTGGCTCCACTATAGTGATTTCCACTTTCATCTACAACCACTGCTCCAACTTTGAATTTAGAGTAAGGGGCGTAAGCTTTTTCTCTAGCTTCTATAGCTTCATCTATAAAAAGCAGTATCTCTCTCTCTTCCATGACCTGTCTCCTTCTGTTAAAGTGCTGCCTCTAATGCAATCTCAACCATTTCTCTTAGCGTTGTCTGTCTCTCTTCAGAAGTTGTTGCTTCTCCTGTTACAAGAGAATCAGATATTGTAAGTATTGTAAGAGCATTTACATTGTGTTTAGCTGCAACAGTATACAGTCCCGCTGTCTCCATTTCTACACAGAGTACTCCAAACTGAGCCCATTTTTTATATGATTCAAAATCATCTCCGTAGAACTCATCTGAAGTCATAACATTTCCAGCTTTTATAGCTATATTTTTATCATCTGCAGCTTTCATCGCTTTTCTGAAAAGTTCAAAAGAAGCTGTTGGTGCATAGTCTGCTCCATTGAATCTAATTCTATTTATTCCAGAGTTTGTAGAACTTGACATAGCAAGAATTACATCTCTGATTTTTACATCTTCTCTGTAAGATCCTGCAGTTCCCACTCTTATCAGATTTTTACATCCAAACTCTGTGATAAGCTCTGTTGCATAAATACAGATTGATGGAACTCCCATTCCAGTTCCCTGTACAGATACTTTTTTACCTTTGTAAGTTCCTGTAAATCCTAACATTCCTCTTACGTTATTGTAGCACACTACATCCTCAAGGAATGTCTCAGCTATCCATTTAGCTCTTAAAGGATCTCCTGGTAATAAAACCGTTTCTGCTATATCTCCCTTTTTCGCTCCTATATGTACACTCATATTTACCTCCAAATTTTTTATTTTATGATTAATCAATTATTTTATCTCAGCTAAAAAACTTCCAGAAATATCTGTTTTCCCTAGAAGAAGCTCCTCTACTGTTGCAGCTATATCTCCAAAGCTATTTCTAGTCCCTAGATTCACTCCAGATCTAAGAGTTTTTCCATAGACTAATATAGGGATATATTCTCTCGTATGATCTGTTCCTTTATAAGTTGGATCACATCCGTGGTCAGCAGTTATGATAAGTATCTCTTCTTCTTTAAGATTTTCCATTATTTCAGGTAGGAAAGAATCAAACTCCTCAAGAGCAAGTTTGTATCCCTTAACATCTCTTCTATGACCAAACTTCATATCAAAATCTACGAGATTAGTGAAAATAAGTCCTCTAGTATCCTCTTTAAGAGCTGATATAGTTTTATGGATTCCATCTAAATTATCTCTGTTTGTTCCTCTATTTTCAGTTATTCCTACTCCGGCAAATATATCACTTGTCTTCCCTATTCCTATCACTTCTAACCCAGCCTCTTTTATTCTATCAAGCATGCTTTCTTTAGGAGGGACTACAGAATAATCGTGTCTATTAGCTGTTCTTGCAAAATCTCCTTTTCCTGTTCCAGTATAAGGCCTTGCTATTACTCTTGCCACCGGTGAATACTCATTACATATCTCAAGAGCTATTTTGCAGGCTTTATATAGCTCCTCTAATGGTATATAATCCTCATGGGCTGCTATCTGAAGAACTGGATCTGCCGAAGTATATACTATCCATGCTCCAGTTTTTATCTGCTCATCTCCATAGTCATCCAGAACTGTAGTTCCTGAATATGGAAGATTACATAGAACTTTTCTTCCTGTACGTTCCTCCAGAAGTTTTATAACTTCTGATGAAAATCCTTTGCTATACGTTGGAAAACCTCTGTCAGGAACTATTCCTGCTATTTCCCAATGCCCAGTTGTTGTATCTTTTCCTACAGATTTTTCATCAGCTTTTCCATAGATTCCTGTAGGATTTTCTGCCTTTGGAACTCCTAAAATTTCTATTATATTTCCTAAGCCAAGCTTTTGCATATTCGGAAGATTTAACCCTCCCGTAGCTGCAGCTATATGCCCAAGAGTATTGGCTCCCTCATCTCCATAATCTTTGGAATCAGGAGTATAACCAACACCTAAACTATCTAAAACTATTATTGTAGCTCTTTCGAATTTTTTCATGGATTATTCCTCCTAAAATTAATACTCTCCCTCTTTCATCTTTCCAGTTGTAACAAGCTGTACTCCTGAAGATGTTCCAAGTCTGTCTGCTCCAGCCTTTATAAATTCCTCTGCAGTAGCAAGGTCTTTAACTCCTCCTGCTGCTTTAATTTTAGCCTTATCTCCAACTACAGCCTTCATCAACTTCAGATCCTGGAGGGTAGCTCCTCCTGTTCCGAATCCTGTAGATGTTTTTACAAAATCAGCACCTGCATCTACACACATCTGGCTTGCAATTTTTTTCTCATCATCTGTTAGGTAACAATTTTCGATTATTACTTTAAGCACATTGCTTCCAATAGCCTCTTTGATTTCTCTTATCTCTTGCTCAACTTCAGCATGCATCCCAGATTTCATAAAACCTACGTTTATAACCATATCTATCTCTGAAGCTCCATCAGCTATGCATTTTTTAGCTTCAAAAACTTTAGCATCTTTACTCATAGCCCCAAGAGGAAAACCTATAACAGCACAAACTTTTACATCTGATCCCTCTAGTTCTTTGGCAGCAGTTGGCACATATGAACCATTTACACATACTGCATAAAAATCATACTCTCTTGCTTCCTTGCAAAGCTTCTTTATATCTTCTACTGTTGTCGTCGCCTTTAACACTGTGTGGTCTATATATTTATTTATCTTCATTTTTATCCCCCTATGATCTCTAATATTATTGGTTTTTCTGATACTTTTTCAGTCGAATATTGAATAGCTGAATTTATTACTGTAACTATACTCTCTGTAAGATTTCCTTTATGGTAAAAATCTAAAATTTTATCCCCTTTTTTTACCTTGGTACCTACTTTGGCTTTCATAATTATTCCTACGGAATGATCTATATCATCTTCCTTAGTTGCTCTTCCTGCTCCAAGCATCATGGCTGCCCTTCCTATCTCATCTGCTGCTATAGCAGAAATATACCCATCCTCTGTAGCTAAGTATGGAGTTACTTCCTCGGCTACATCCAGTAGCGAATAATCATCACAAACTCTTGGATCTCCTCCTGAAGCCTGTATAAAAGCTTTCAGATTATCCAAAGCCTTTCCAGAAACTATTACCTCCTCAACTCTCTCCATTCCCTCTTCTATTGTAGACACATCTCCTTTCATTTTAAGAGCCTGTGCAGCAAGTCTTACTATTAGGTCCTGAAAAAGTTTCGGTCCTCTTCCTTTTACTGTCTCGATAGCTTCTATTACTTCTAAAGAGTTTCCAACTGCATTCCCTAGAGGCTCATCCATATTACTCAACATACAGACTATATTTCTGTTGAAAAGTTTTCCCAGTTTGTGCATAGTTTCAGCTAATTCTTTTGCATCTTCAAAAGTTCTCATAAAGGCACCTGAGCCAACTTTCACATCCAGAATTATGGCATCTGCATGGACTGCCAATTTTTTACTCATAATTGAACTGGCTATCAGGGGAATACTTGATACTGTTGCTGTTACATCTCGAAGAGCATACAGCTTCTTATCCAGTGGAACTATTCTTTCAGAAGCACCCATAAGACCTGTTCCAACTTTATTAACAAGTTCAATCAATTCCTCTCTTGTTTCACAGAATTTAAATCCTTTTATAGATTCAAACTTATCTATGGTTCCTCCTGTGTGTCCAAGTCCCTTTCCTGAAAGTTTTGCGGTTCCCATTCCCAGTGCTCCTAAAACAGGTGCAAGTGCAATGGTAGTTTTATCTCCAACTCCTCCTGTAGAATGTTTATCCACAAGAAATTTATGTGTTCCTGGAAAATCTATAGTTTCTCCAGAATTTATCATCTCAGCAGTGAAATATTTGAGCTCATTGTCATCCATTCCTCTAAAATAAACTGCCATTAAAAAAGCCGACATCTGATAATCAGGTATTTTTCCCTGGGAGTAATTTTCTAAAAAGAATTTCACCTCTCCTTCAGTCAATGTCTCACCATCTCTTTTTTTTTCAATTATGTCTACAGCTCTCATTTTTCCCTCCTTTTCCACTATTATAGGAAATATTTCTCAGTATTTTATTATAACTTATATTTCAAAAAATAACAACTGGACAACTTATTCAAACCAAAACAAAAAGGGAGTTCTGTCTCCAGTTTTCTCCCTTTAATTCTTTAACTATTTTACCACTATCTCTCCAGATTTTATCTTAACGATAATCTCTTGAAGTCTAGAAATATTTTCAGCACCAATAATATCTTTGGTATTTCTTAAATCTGTAATCCCCACTCCGTTCTCAGCAACCCCAAAAACATTGTTTCCTGGTTGAAAGCTTCCTTCAACTACAGATTTTACAGTGTCATAAACAGCTACATCCACATTTTTAACCATAGATGTCAATACAACACCTGGTGCAACATCATCCTGATCTGAGTCCACTCCAATGGCATATTTTCCTAGCTCTCTGGCTCCCTCTATAACTCCTATTCCTGTAGCTCCTGCTGCATGATATACGACATCTGCTCCCTGCTTAATTTGAGATATGGCAATTTCTTTTCCTTTTAATGGGTCATTAAATGGATTGATTCCTCCTACTGATACAGATATAACTTTCATATTAGGGTTAATATATTTAGCTCCCTGCTCATATCCCTTTTGAAATTTCTGAATCTGTGGAACATCTACTCCACCTACAAATCCTATAGTTCCCGTCTTCGACATCATAGCAGCTACTGCTCCTACTAAAAATGATCCTTCATCTTCTCTAAAAAGAAGATTCTTTGTATTTGGTTGCTCAACTGCAGTATCTATCATTGCAAATTTTATATTTGGATATTCTCCAGCTACTTTATTTGTGGCATCTGTCATCTGGAATCCTGTAGCTATCACCAAGTCATAATTGGCTTCTGCAAATTCTCTTAAAAATTGTTCATCTTCTGCTGATGAAGCCGGTTCCACATATTTAAAATCAATTTCGAATTCTTTCTTCGCCATTTCAAGACCTCTGTAAGCTGAGTCGTTAAAAGACTTATCTCCAAGCCCACCTGTTGAAAGTACAATACCAACTTTTAAAGCTTCTTTATCATTCTTTGACTCTATTTTAGAAGAATCTTTAGAACCACATGCGGTCAATAAAAGTGTAGATAAAACCATTAAACTTGAAAGTAATTTTTTCATTAGCTTCCTCCTAAATCATTTTTTACATACCCTTGATTTTATCATATTTCCCTAAAGAGTTCAAGAATTTGTTTTTTTAAAAAAAAATCCCAGAATTAAAAAATTCTGGGTTTTTTTTTAATTTTATTATTATTTAACTACAATTTCTCCTGATTTTATCTTAGCAATAATCTCATCAAGTTTAGCAAGATTTTCTGCTCCTATAATCTCTTTAGTATTTCTGAAATCTGTAGCTCCAACTCCATTTTCTGCAATTCCAAAAGCATGAGTTCCTGCTTGGAACTTTCCATCTATAACTGATTTCACAGTGTCATAAACAGCCACATCAACATTTTTAAGCATAGAAGTAAGTACCACTCCTGGTGCAACATCATCCTGATCTGAATCTACTCCAATAGCATATTTACCTAACTCTTTCGCTCCCTCTATAACTCCAATTCCAGTAGCTCCTGCTGCATGATATACAACGTCTGCTCCCTGTTTAATTTCAGAGATAGCAATCTCTTTTCCTTTTAATGGATCATTAAATGGATTCTGTCCTCCTGCATATGCAGTAAGAACTTTCATATTAGGATTAACGTATTTAGCTCCCTGCTCATATCCTCTTTGGAATTTTTGAATTAATGGAACTTCTATTCCTCCAACAAATCCTATAGTCCCTGTCTTTGACATCATAGCAGCTACTGCTCCCATAAGGAATGATCCTTCCTCTTCTTTAAAAAGAAGGTTTCTTGTATTTGAAGACTCAACAATATCATCTATCATCGCAAACTTAATGTTTGGATAATCTGCCGCCACTTTTTTAGCTGCATCTGTCATTTGGAATCCTGTAGCTATTATTAAATCATAGTTTGCATCTGCATACTCTCTTAAGAACTGCTCATCTTCTGCTGATGAAGCTGGTTCTACATATTTAAACTCAACTCCTAACTCTTTCTTAGCCATCTCAAGTCCTCTGTAAGCCGAATCGTTAAACGATTTGTCTCCAAGTCCTCCTGTTGAAAGTACAATCCCTACTTTTAATGGGTTTGTTGCTTGAGCTGCTGTTTCCGCTGGCTTTGTAGCTTCTTTAGATCCACCACAAGCTGTAAGTAGAAGCGATGATAATACTACTAAACTTGAAAATAATTTTTTCATTTTATTTCCTCCCTATTTTTTATATTACACATTGTTTTGATTTTAACACATTTTTTTTATAAATTCAACACTTTTGTTTACTATGATTAGAACTTATAAGTAGCGGCAAAGAAGTGAGACAATCCTGTAGATTCTATCTCTTGTCCTCCAAAATTAGTTCCACCATCTCTTCCATTTATCATATTTTTAGTATACTTAAGCCCATATCCCAAAGCATAGCTATCCGAATGCCAATACAATCCATTAAACCATTGGAACTCATCTGAAGTTCTCATGTTTTTGTTTTCGTATCCCGCATCAAATTGATAAGCCATATATCCTTGGTACGATAGGAAAGTTCCATTATCAAAGAAATAAAAAGGTTTAAACCAGTTATTTTTTATTAGATACCCGTCCCATTTTTCTTCTCTTTCGCTATCAAAATCTTCAGCTACATAAAGTGCATAGGCATTTAACCCCATCGTTCCTAACCATGGAACCTCTATATCAGTTCCAAGTCCAAGTCCATTTATCCAAAGATCTGATTCTCCCGCCTTAAGGTATCCAGCTAAATAAACTTCCTTAACAGGTCCAAACGATAAGTTTACATCTAATAATTCATTCATAGAAATTCTAGGCATTAATTCTGCAAAGAAATTAGTGTTTCCTGCTTCATTTGATTTTTCATTAAAATCAGAAAATTCTTCATTATGAACCACATCAGAGAAGTCTATATATCCGTAAAAATCGAAAGCTCCTTTTCTTCCTCCAATCTCTATTTCTAAATAAGTGTCATTTGCTTTTGGACCAAGTGCTGTCATTCCATTTCCATGCATTAAATTAAAATTTACAAATTTAAAATCTCTTGAAGCTGGAGTTTCAGCTACTACATCAACTTTTTCCTCTGCAACAACAACTGTTGGCTCTATTGCCACTGCTGGAGCTGCTACTATTTCTTTTGCCACTGTTACCGAACTTACTGCTAAAAGAGCCGCAAGTGTTAAAGTTAATTTCTTCATTTTTTCTCCCCCAAGTTAATTTTTTATAAAAATAAAAGGTCTATGCAGGGCATAGACCAATTTTATCAGACTTCTTATTGTCAAATTAAATTAGTCCATAGAGAATCATTTGAGGTGATTCGTAGAAACGCTCCTCCTTATTAGGAGCATATATGGATTTTCTTTTTCGCTTGTATTATATAAGTTATTATTCTTCTTGTCAATAGAATAAATCTATTTTTTGAATTTCCCAAATTTCAAAATTGTATAAATCATATTAAATTCTACATTGTTTTTACAAACACAAAAAAAATTTTATTTTGTGCGTCTTCCGATTAATTAATAAAAAAATAGTGGTGAGGATCAAAAATCCTCACCACTATTTTTTATTCTCCGTGGATAGATATTAAATCAAATTCTTCATCTGTAAGAAGCTGAGCTGCTTTTTTCTCATCAAATTTCTCATTAATTACAACCACTGCCTTTCCAACTTCCACAGAGATTATGTCTGAAATTCCTTCGTAATCTCCAAGAACCTCTTTTACTAAATCTACGCACTTCATACATCCCATTCCACCAATTTCAATGACTCTTCTCATATCTCACTCCTTTTTTGAACTATTATTCAAATTTGATATTGACTATTTTGTTTAACAGTTATATAATAATATGTAAAAAAAAAATAATTAGGTGGTGCTCTATGATAACTTTACACGAACTTCTTCCTGGTGCCTCAGTATCTGTGGCCATTTATATTCTCGCAACTCTTATTGATAAAAAAATCCCTGGATTAGGTGCTGCATCCTATGCTATTTTGATAGGACTTGTTCTTGGAAACACTCTCTTCAAAGATAGAAAATATGAAAAAGGAACCAAGTTTTGTGAGTCTAAACTTCTTGAATATTCTATTGTTCTTTTAGGTTCGACTCTTACTTTCAAAACTATTTTAGATTTAGGTGTCAAAGGTGTAAGTTTTATTCTTATAACAATGACTTTAACAATTTATTTTTCATATTTTATCTCTAGAAAATTCGGTTTTTCTAAAAACTTTAGTCTGCTTATGGGAGCTGGTAATGCTATCTGTGGATCTTCTGCAATCGCTTCCTCTGCCAATGTATTGGAAACCAACTCTTCTGAAACAGGACTTGCAATAACTATGGTCAATGTAACAGGAACCATACTTATGTTCCTGCTTCCTCTTACAATTGTTCCACTTTTTTTTGCAGGAAATACTCTTGAAAGTTCGGCTCTCATTGGAGGAATTCTTCAATCTGTAGGACAGGTTGTAGGAGGTGCCGCAATGATTAGCCCTGAAGTTGTAAAATTTGCCACAATTTTTAAAATTTTTAGAATAATTATGCTTACTTTTGTTCTTCTGGCTTTTTCACATCTGAAACAGAAATCTTGTGTCCAAGATCCTATGGTAAAAGATGTGGAAAAAATCGAGAAAAAGAAAATAAAAATAAATGTCCCTTGGTATATAATAGGATTCTTCATCATGTGTGTCATAGCTTCTTTTGGATTATTTCCTCAAAAATTGGTATCTTATTTCAAAATGTTCAGTAAGTTTTTTGAAATCACTGCTCTAGCAGCTATAGGTCTTCGAGTAAAATACGAAACTATTAAAAAAGAAGGAGCTAAATCACTTTTAGCAGGATCCACTATTGGAGTTTTTCAGATTATATCTGCAGTAATTATTATAAAGTTAATATTTTAATATTTTTCATGCTCTTCTATGGACTTAAGTCTCTTAAGTCCATTTTTTATTGCTTTAATTTTAAACTTACTCATACCTTTTATCTCTGAAAGCTCATCTTCTGAAGCATTATGAAGTGCTGAGAGATCCTCATAAATTGTTATTAACTTCTCAATATCCCTTTTATTCAATTTAGAAATTTTACTTAAAATTCTATATCCCTTAGGGCTTACTCTATTTTCAAGACTACTGTGAGTTTTTCCATAGCCAAGTATCTGGGAGAACCTCTCTAATTCTAGAAGTTCTATATCTGTGAGTTTTTCAAGTTCTTGGTTTATAAGAGTTATATCCAAATCCTGTTTTTCTGAATCATAATAATCCTTTATAAAATTAGCCTTTTCATCCTTAAGATTAAAAAGAAGTTCTTGCATCTGAAGATTTATAAGTCTTCCCTCTGTTCCAAGTTCAGCCACATATCCTGCCAATTCTCGTTTTATACGATATATCATCTCAAATCTCTGAATAACTGAAGCCACCTCATTTACGGTAACAAAATCTTCAAGTTCTAGCAGTGTAAGATTTGCAAGTTCTCTATCCAGTACATTTCTGTATTTTTCCAGAGTTTTTAGAGCTTGACTTGCCTGTTCTACAACCACCGATATATTTTTTAATCTGTACTTAAATTCACCCTTATATAGAGTTACAGATTTTTTTCTCTCTGAAATTGCTATTACAAGCTTATTAGTCTGTGATGCCATTCTTTCAGCTGTTCTGTGTCGCGTTCCACTCTCTGTCGTCCTAAATGTTCTGTCTGGATGAAGATGCACATTTGCATAATATATTTTTTCAGCATTGTCATCTAAAATTATAGCTCCATCCATTTTGGATAATTCAAAAAACCTCTCTGGAGTGTATTTACAATCTATAAGAAAGCCTCCATCAATCATTTTTTTTATTTCTTCATTAAATCCTACAACTATGAGTGCTCCTCTTCCAGCTTCAAGGATATAGGCTATTCCTTCTCTTAAAAGAGTCCCCGGTGTTACTATCGATATCAGTTCCAATACCTCTTTACTATTCATCTTTTCCACCACCTATCCTATCCAGAACTTCCTCTAAATTATTCAAGAATATCAGTTTCAGCTTATACTTATTTTTTTCAATCTCTTTCTTGTTGGCACTTGGTACATAAACACCCTTAAATCCTAATTTTTCTAACTCTCTAAGCCTCCGCTCTATGAAAAAAACTTTCCGTATCTCTCCACGGAGCCCCAGTTCTCCTATCGCTGCTATTTTTTGACTTACAGGTATTCCTCTATAGGTCGAAAGAAGAGAGATGAGAACTCCCAAATCTGCGGCCGGATCTTTCATAACTATTCCTCCTGGAACATTTATAAATATATCTTTTCCTCCTATGGCCATCCCCATTCTTTTCTCTCCTATAGCTGTAAGAATCTGTATTCTATTCTTATCATATCCCTGAACTATTCGTTTAGGAATGCCTATACTCATGTCTGTGAGAAGAGATTGCACCTCTAAAAGAAATACCTTACTACCTTCAAGTATTGGCACCACTATACTTCCTATATTTTTTTCCTCTCTCTCACTCAGAAAAAATTCCGAAGAGTTTTTTACTTCTCTCATTCCATCTTCTTCCATACTGAATACCGCCAATTCATTAGTAGATCCAAATCTATTTTTACTGCTACGGAGAATTCTATAAAAAAGACCTTCTTCACCTTCAAAACTAAACACAGCATCTACCATATGTTCTAAAAGTTTAGGCCCTGCCAATTTACCATCTTTAGTTATATGACCAACAATAAAAAATGAGATATTATGAGTTTTGGCCAATTCCACTATTTTAAGAGTACACTCTCTTATCTGTGTAGGAGTTCCTGCTAGAGAATCATACGTTCCGTTATAAATAGTCTGAATAGAGTCTATCACTACTACTTTAGGTTTTTTTAGAATAATATATTCATATATTGAATTAATTTCTGTTTCAGACATAAAATAAAGATTTTTATTTTTGATTCCTAGTCTTTCACCACGATTTTTTACTTGGGTAGGAGACTCCTCTCCTGATATATATAAGGCATCTCCATATTGAGTATATTGATCTATTATCTGAAGAAGAAGAGTAGATTTTCCTATTCCTGGACTTCCAGTAATTAGCACTACCTCTCCAGTTACAAGACCTCCTCCGAGGAGTCTATCAAACTCTCCTATTTCTGTCTTATATCTAAAGTTTTCCTCCACAGTTATTTCTTCAAAAGCAAAAACTTTTTTACTACTTTCTTGAGAAGCACCCAACTTTTTATTGATATTTACTGCACCCGCTGGAACTTCTATCTCCTCTTCGAAACTACCCCACTCTCCACATTGAGGACATTTTCCTATCCATTTTGCAGTTTTATATCCGCACTCATTACAGATATAAAAGCTCTTACTTTTTGCCATAACTATCGACTTCCTTGAATTTTAATTTTATCTCTTATTTTTTTCTCCACTTCTTCATTGAGATAATCTGAAAGTTTTCCTCCATAATTAGCTATCTCTCTTACCACGGAAGAACTGAGGTACATATATTGCTTGGCAGCTGGCATAAATATTGTTTCAACTCTCCCTTGAGATATGTCACTGTTGGCAAAAGCCATTGTCAGCTCATATTCATAGTCAGAAACCGCTCTCAATCCTCTAATTATAAACTCTATTTTATTTTCTTCCATAAAATCTGTAAGAAGTCCCTGAAAATTTTTCACCTCTACATTATCTAAATCCTTTAAAGAACATAGGACCATAGCTGTCCTCTCTTCAAGTGAAAAAAGATATCTTTTATTTACATTATTCAGTACAGCAACTACAAGTTTATCTGTCATTTTTGCAGCTCTTCTGATTATATCCTCATGCCCTTTTGTAATAGGGTCAAAACTTCCAGAATAAACTCCTATTTTCATCTCTCTTACCTCTTCTATTTTATAAGAGTTATCTCATACCATTTTGAAATATCTCTATCTCTTATTTCTTCTAAAAACACTCTCTTTTTCCTTTTTTCTCCATATGCCTGTATAAAATCTAGATATTCTTCTCTAATTTTTTTACATAATTGCTTTTCAGCTGAAATTTTCACTCCGGTAAAATCATTATCTTTCATTACTATTCTTATTTCTCTTAATATATCTTCTACCAGCGCATCCTGAGATTTTATTTTTCCTTTTCCAGCACACATAGGGCAGTTATCATAATAGTAGTAACTGAGAGGATTACCGGTTCTTTTACGAGTCATTTCTATAAGATTTAAATCTGTAAAATGAATTATACTATTTTTAATTCTATCAACTTTTAGAGAATTTTCCAACTCATTTAAAAGAAGAGTTCTATTCTCTTCTTCTTTCATATCTATAAAATCGATTATTATTATTCCACCTATATTTCTGAGCATAAGCTGTCTTGGTATCTCTCGCGCAGCTTCCAAATTAGTTTTCAATGTCGTGTTTTCTAAACCTATTTTTAGAGCATCTCTTCCTATATTTTTTCCTGTGTTTACATCTACAGTGGTAAGTGCTTCAGTAGATTCAATTATCAGATAACCACCACACTCGAGATAAACTATTTTTTCCAGGGCTTTCCCTACCTCTTCTGTTACCCTATATCTATCAAAAATATCTTCATAGTCGTCATATAGCTTTATTTTTCTTCCACTTCCATGATCTCCAAAAGTATTTACATAATTGAGAATATCTTGATATAATTCCTCATCATTCACAATAAATTCATCTATATCTTCATTGAAAACATCTCTTACCATTCGGCTCATAAGATCATTCTCACTATAGAGTATCTCTCCTATTTTGCTTGCCTGAACTCTATTTAAAAGTTTCTCCCATCTTTTAATGAGATATTCCATCTCTCTTTCCAAATGAAAATTTGGCTTATCTGCAGCTGCAGTTCTGATTATAACTCCGAAATTTTCAGGTTTAAGCTTTGAAATTATCTCTTCAAGCCTCTCCCTTTCTTGAAGATTTTCTATTTTTTTAGAGATTGCAATCTGATTGGTCCCGGGAACAAGTACCAGAAATTTCCCTGGGATGGTACATTGAGTAGTTATCCTTGCTCCTTTATTTCCAGTAGGTTCGCTTATTGCCTGAACCAATATTTCTTCCCCTGCACTAAGATATTTATCTATGCTTTTTTTTGTTACATCTGAATTTTTACCTTGCTGATATTCTGCTACATTATCTATATGAAGAAAAGCATTTTTTTCCATCCCTATATTTACAAAAGCCGCTTCCATCCCAGGAATCACATTAGAAACTTTTCCTTTGTATATATGCCCATTGCAGGCACTCTCTCCATCTCTCTCAACAAAGATTTCCATAACTCTATCATTTTCTATTATTGCCGCTTTACAGCCGAAAATGTCCCTGTTCAAAACTATCCTTTTCATTTTATTCCCCTTCTGAAAATCTCATTTTTTGTATATATTTTTCCATTTATAGATATCCTGTTTTCATCTATTCTTGATTCTATTTTCAGATTGAGTTTCCCATGTAATCTATCCCTATTTTTTCCTTTATTCCCTATTATTTTAGACCTGTTTTTTTCATTACAAATAATTTCTAGATTTTCCTCTTTCTCTAGAATCTCTTTGAAAAAATCGTAATATATCTCTCCCTCTACGAGCTCTCTAAATGCAGGATGAAATGGTCCTGCAACAATGACTCCCTCTTCTCTCAAATCATCTGAAGGCTGTAGTCCCACTCTTATAATATTTACATCATTTACTATAAACAGAGCATATATTTTTTTAGTTATTTCTATTGCAGATTCTAAAGTGAGAGGAAAATACCTTCCCTCTCTATACATATTTTCCATCTCAGTACCTTTAAGAACCAAAGATGGATATATTCTTATCATATCCGGTTTCATTTCTAAGGCTTTTTCAGCAGTATGATAATCTTTATAACAATCACTTCCAGGAAGCCCTATCATAAGCTGAATACCTATCTGTATTCCGTATGCCTTTATTTTATTCACAGCTTCCTCAACTGCTGAAACCGGATAATTTCTTTCTGTAAGATCCAATACTTTCTGATCCAAAGATTGAACTCCCAACTCTATTACTTTCACTCCATTTTCTTTCAGCTGGCTCAGGATTTTATCATCTATACAATCTGGTCTTGTGGACAGTCTAATTCCCTGAACTCTTCCTGAATCAATATAGGGCTTGACTATTTTTAAATATTTTTTTTGAAGTTCAAAAGAAATACCCGTAAAAGTCCCTCCAAAAAATGCCACCTCTATCTGTGCATTTTCAGGAAGATAAACTAGATATTCATCTATTATTTCTTTCACCTCATCAGGAGTGATATCCGTCTCTACTCCATTTATTTTTTGCTGACTGCAGAAAACACAAGAATTGGGGCATCCCACATGATTTATGAAAATAGGTATATTATAGTGTTTCATTTACTTTTACTCCCAGCTTTTTTATAAGATCTTTAGCCGCTGCCTGCTCTGCAAGTTTTTTGTTTTTTCCTATTCCTCTTCCTAAAATATCTATTCCAATTTTCACCACAATTTCAAATGTCTTCATATGGTCAGGGCCAGATTCTGTAAGAACCTCATAAGTTGGAACTATTTTTTTCTCCTTTTGGGTATACTCTTGAAGTATCGTCTTATAATCCAATATTTCATCATTTGTATCAATATTATCTATCCAATATTTCATATGTCTTAGGGCCACTTCTTTCACACTATGAAAATCTGAATCAAGGTATATAGCACCTAAAACTGCTTCAAAAACATCTCCCAAAATTGAACTTCTCTCTCTTCCCCCTGTCATCTCCTCTCCTTTACTTAAAAGAAGATATTCTCCCATGCATAAACCTTTGGAAACTCTGGCTAAAATTGGCTCACTTACTGCCATAGATTTTATTTTTGCCAATTCTCCTTCTGTTGAATTGGCAAAAATTTTATAAAGATATTCAGCAACAACAAGATCTAGAACTGCATCCCCTAGCAGTTCTAGTCTTTCATTGTTTATATTTTTATACTTCCAGTTTTCATTTCCATAGGATCTATGAATAAGAGCATTTTTTAACAGTTTTTTATCTCTGAAACTATAACCTAATGACTCTTCCAGCTGTTTTATATCTCTATTCATTTTTTCTCCCGATATTATTTATATTTTTTCATAGCTATTACTGCATTATGTCCGCCAAATCCTAAAGAATTTGAAAGTCCTACTCTTATCTCTTTTTTCACCATATGATTTGGCACATAGTTAAGATCCAAATCTGGATCTGGATTGTCATAATTTATTGTAGGTGGAACTACTTCTTCATAAATTGAAAGTGCCAATATAGCTGCCTCTATTCCCCCTGCTGCTCCAAGTCCATGCCCTGTGGCTCCCTTTGTAGAAGAAACTAAAAGCTCTTTTGCATGATCTCCGAATACAGATTTTATAGCTGCGGTTTCATTTCTATCATTGGCAGGAGTTGATGTTCCATGAGCATTTATATAATCTACTGTGTTATAGTCCACACCAGCTTCATCTAAAGCCATTTTTATAGCTCTTGCTCCCCCTTCTCCGCCTTCAGCTGGAGAAGTTATATGATATGCATCGCATGTTTCTCCGTAACCTATTATTTCAGCATAAATTCTTGCTCCTCTTGCTTTTGCTGACTCCATCTCTTCAAGGATTAAAACTCCAGCTCCCTCTCCCATTACAAATCCATCTCTGTCTGCTGTAAATGGTCTTGAAGCTCTTGCAGGATCATCATTTCTAGTAGAAAGAGCCTTCATGTTTGCGAAAGCGTTAAGTGCAAAAGGAGTTATTGAAGCTTCTGTTCCTCCTGCTATCATAACCTCTGCTCTTCCCATTTTTATAGCTTCAAAAGCATCTCCTACCGAGTTCGTTCCCGCTGCACATGCTGTAACAACTGCTTTATTTATTCCTTTTGCTCCAAAATATATCCCTACATTTCCTGCCGCCATATTAGATATCATTGCTGGAATCGTAAATGGAGAAATTCTTTTTGGTCCTTTTTGTATCATTGAGTAATATTGTTCTTCAAAGATTTCCATTCCACCAATACCAGAAGAAATTATTGTTCCGACTTTTTCTGCATTTTCTTCTGTAATTTTAAAATTGGCATCTTCTAATGCCATCTTTGTAGCTGCTATTGCAAATTGTGTATTTCTAGCTAATTTTTTTATCTCTTTCTTCTCAATTCCATAATTTGTTGGATCAAAATCTTTTATCTCTGCTGCAATTTTAACCGGCATCTCTGTTGTATCAAAGGCTTCTATATAGCTCACACCTGTTTCACCAGCTTTTATTCTTTCCCAGGTTTTCTGAGCATTTGTTCCTAGGGCAGTTACCATTCCCAATCCTGTTACTACTACTCTTCTCAAAATAATACCTCCCAAATAATTTCTATTTTCTTAAATTTATTATCAAATAAATACAAATAAAGGGGTATTTACAATACCCCTTCTTTTTATCTATTATTTGTGTGACTCGATATAGTTTACTACGTCTTTTACAGTTCTGATTTTCTCTGCATCTGAATCAGGAATTTCAACTTCGAACTCTTCTTCAAAAGCCATTATTAACTCAACTGTATCTAGAGAGTCTGCTCCAAGATCTTCTACAAAGTTTGCATCAAGAGTTACCTGCTCCGCGTCTACACCTAATTGATCAACAACTATTTCTTTGATTTTATCTAACATTTTTTCCTCCTAAATATGTTTTCTTTTTTATATTATAATTTTTCATTATAAACTTTTCAATGAGTATTCTGTCTCATTTTACATTATATTTTCTAAATCTTCAAGCTTTTCTATATTCTTAACTGCAATTTCTTTGTCTATTTTTTTGATGAGACCTGCAACTACTTTTCCTGCCCCTATCTCATATATTTCTGTCACTCCTTGTGACTTCAGTTCTTTCACAGTATCAACCCATTTAACAGGTCCGAAACTTTGAACATATATCTCTTCCACGATTTCTGTACCAGTAGTTATAGATTTTCCTGTTGTATTAGCTATAAGAGGGATTTCAGCATTTTTAAACTGAAACTTTTCTGCTTCCGTTTTAAGTTTTTCTCCTGCCGGCTTCATAAGTGAAGAATGGAAAGGCCCTGACACTGGAAGAAGTAAAGCCCGCTTTGCTCCAGCCTCTTTAAGAGCTGCACAGGCTGCTTCTACGGCAGATTTTTCCCCTGCTATTACAGTCTGGTTTGGCTCGTTGAAATTTACAGCCTCTACGATTCCTTCTACAGAAGAGATTATCTCTCTTATCCTGTCTGCTGTCATTCCCAAGACTGCTGCCATAGTTCCGTCTACTTCCTGAGCTACCTCATTCATAGCTTTTCCTCTGGCTACAGTGAGTTTTATTGTATCTTCTAAGGATAAAAATCCTGCTGAACCTATTGCTGCATACTCTCCTACAGAGTGTCCCGCAACAAAATCCGGCTTTATTCCCTTATCTCTAAGGAGTTTTTCCAATACCAGACTCATTGCTACTATTGCTGGCTGAGTATTTTTAGTTTGTTTTAGCTCCTCTTCAGGTCCCTCAAACATAACTTTTTTAAGATCAAAATCTAATTTATCAAAAATTTCATCGAAATATTTTTTTGCTGTTTCGTTATTTTCATAAAGTTCTTTTCCCATTCCTACATATTGTGAACCCTGTCCTGGGAAAACAAAAGCTATTTTAGACATAAAGCCTCCTTTATTTATTACAGTTGTAATATTATATCATTGACCTTTCCTTCTGTCAAATTTTTCTAAAAATTTAGTAAGCCCACTTCATAATTAAAGAACCGAACGTAAGTCCTCCCCCAAATCCTGTCATTGCTACCATGTCACCCTTTTTTATGGCACCCTTTTCATAAGCCTCAGTTAGGGCTATTCCTATCGAAGCGGCTGAGGTATTTCCATATTTGTTGAGATTAAGATAAAACTTTTCTACTGGAATTCCTAATTTTTTTGAAGCAGCCTCAATTATTCTAACATTGGCCTGATGAGGTATAACTATATTGATGTCTTCCGCTGTAATCCCAGCTCTTTCCATGGCTACATTGGTAGATTTCGGCAGAGCATTCACTGCAAATTTGAACACCTCTTGGCCTTTCATTTTTATATATTGTTCTCTAGCCTCTATTCTCTCATCATTCAGTGGATTTCTTGATCCCCCTGCTTTAATGTGAAGAGTTTCAGTTATATCTCCATCCGCTCCTAGATAGTTAGATAATATCCCCAGATTTTCTTCGACCTCTCCAACAACTGCTGCCGCTGCTCCGTCTCCAAATAGTATTGCTGTATTTCTGTCCTGCATATCAGTTACTCTTGAAAGAGTCTCTGCTCCAATAACTAAAACCTTTTTGCTGGCTCCTGCTTTCACAAGGGACTGAGCCAATACAAGAGCATATATAAAACCACTACAAGCTGCATTTACGTCTATTGCCCCTGCGTTTATAGCACCCAATTTTTTCTGAACTATACAAGCTGTACTTGGAGTTGGATAATCTGGAGTTATTGTTGCAAGAATTATCATATCTAATTCATTGGCATTTATATTTGCATTTTTCAATGCCTGTTCTGCCGCCTTTAGAGAAAGGTCCGATGTTGCTTCATTTTCATCTGCAAATCTTCTTTCCTCAACTCCGGTTCTTGTTCTTATCCATTCATCAGTCGTATCTATAATTTTTTCGAAATCAAAATTTGTCATTACTTTTTCTGGTACATATTTCCCAATTCCTATAATCCCAACATTTTTAGACATTCTCTATCTCTCCTTCAACTTTTTTTTCAGATAGTTTTTCCATTTCTATTTTTACTTTTTCCACAAAATCTTCCTCTATAAATCTCTTCGCTACACCTATAGCATTTTTTATAGCTATTTCATCAGATCCCCCGTGAGCTTTTACCGAAATATGATTTAGACCTAAAAATATAGCTCCTCCGTATTCTGAGGCATCCATTTTTTTTCTTAATTTGCGAAATACATTTTTTAGAAAAAATGCTCCAATTTTAGAAATAAAATCATTTCTTATCTCATTTTTTAAAAAATCTACTATGAATTTTGCTGTTCCTTCTGTTGTTTTCAAAAGAATATTTCCTGTGTACCCATCAGTTACAACTACATCCACATCCCCTTCTAGCATCTTATGTGGCTCAATATTCCCCACGAAATTTATTTTTTTATGATTGGAAAGAATATTGAAACTTGCTCTTGTAAGTTCATTTCCCTTTCCATCTTCGCTTCCAATATTCAAAAGTCCTACTTTCGGCTCTTTTATCTCTAGAAGAATTTCTGCATACTTACTTCCCAAAATAGCAAAGTGATCTAAAAATTCAGGTTTACAGTCTGAATTTGCACCCACGTCAAGAACAACCATATGGCCTTTTTTATTTGGAAAAACCGTTGCTATCGCAGGTCTTAAGACACCTTTTATTCTTTTTAGCTTCAACTGACTCGCAGTTATTAACGCACCAGTATTACCTGCAGAAACTGCCGCAGAAGCAACATCTCCTTTAACAAGCTCTAAAGTCACATTCATAGAGGAATCCTTCTTTCCTCTAACTGCTAAAATCGGATCATCATCCATTTCAATCACTTCTGAACTGTGATGAATAATTAATCTGCTTTTATCATAATTATATTTCTCTAATTCTTTTTCAAGTCTATCTCTTTGTCCTACAAGAATAAGCTCTATATCCCTAAACTCTTCTAAAGCAAGGATAGCACCTTTAACTGTAGAGTGCGGAGCTTTATCTCCCCCCATTGCATCTAGAGCAATTTTCATCTATTTTTCCTCCACATAGAAAATTTTAATAAAATACCTATGTTTCATTTTACCATACGGCCGAATAGTATTACAATAGTAAATAAAAAGAGACAGATAAATCTGTCTCTTTTTATTTACTAGCTTTTTAGTTATTACTCAGCTGTTTTTAGTACTTGTCTTCCGTTGTAATCTCCACACTCAAGACACACTCTGTGTGGTCTTCTTGGAGCTCCACACTTAGCACAAGTTGCTAAACCTGTTGCTGTTAAAGCATGGTGAGATCTTCTCATATTCTTTTTCGCTTTTGATGTTTTCTTCTTAGGTACTGCCATTTCCTATTACCTCCTAATCTTTGTAAAGGTTAATCCTTAATCTCTAATAATTTAGCCCATCTAGAATCAATTGTTTCTTCAGTATATTTTTTTATCTCAGAATCATCTTCACAAGACGGCTTACATGTTGGATAGCTTTCCATATTCAAAATTATTTCCTGTCTTACAAGATCAGATATGTCTATCTCTCCATTAACAGCTTCTTCAATTCCTTCTGAATCTAGTTCACTTTCCTCTTTAAGCTCTTTTATATATGCTAAATATTCTCTTGGTTCTAAAAAATTCCAAATGAAATTTTCTGAAATATCCTGGGCAATCTCTTTAAGACATCTGACACACTGAACTTTAACCTCTGCTGTATAAGTTCCCAAAACCTGATAAACTGTTCCCACTCCTATCTTTTCTATCTTGGATAATTCCAAAGAAAGTTGTATAGGATTAGCAACTGTTACCTCATCTATCGCTTCCACATCTAAAGATATTTTTTCAATATGCTGATTAGCTCCGAAATCTTGAATTTTAAGTTTCAAAGATAACCTCCCTTATAATATTCACTTAGGTATTTTACAAAAAAAAACACGTTTTGTCAAGTAAAATTTATTAACAAAAAAGATTGCCTAGTCTATTTTTATACATTAAATAGGAATTCCATCAAATCCCCATCTTTTACTATGTACTCTTTTCCTTCCAATCTAAGAGTCCCTGCTTCCTGCGATCCTTTCCAACCAGAATATTTAATAAAATCCTCATAAGCCACTACCTTAGCTCTAATAAAACCTTTTTCAAAATCCGTATGAATTTCTCCTGCGGCTTTTGGGGCTGTATCTCCTATTCTTATTGTCCAAGCTCTAACTTCCTTAACACCAGCGGTAAAGTATGTCTGAAGCCCTAAAAGTTTATATCCAGCTCTTATTAGTCTATTAAGACCTGCCTCTTCCACTCCCAATGATTCTAAAAATTCTTTTTTAGATTCTTCATCGTCCATCTCCTGAAGTTCTGCCTCAACTTTAGCTGAAACTACCACTACTTCCGACCCTAATTTTTCAGCATACTCTTTAACCTTTTCTACGTATTCATTTCCAGTAGCTAAATCCTCTTCTGATACGTTGGCTGCGAATATCATAGGCTTTAGAGTAAGCAATTGATATGCCTTAAGCAATTCCATATCTTCTTTAGACAAATCAAGAGTTTTAAGCATCTGAATATCTTCAAGATGAACTTTACATGCCTCTAAAACAGGCATTAAAGCCATAGATTCCTTATTTTTGTTCTTGGCAAGTTTCGAATGCTTTTCAACAGCTTTTTCAACTGTATCTAGATCAGCTAAAATAAGCTCTCCATTTATAACCTCTATATCAGCTATGGGATCTATCCCACCAGCTACATGAATTATGTTATCATCATTGAAACATCTAACGACTTGACAGATAGCTGCTGTAGATCTGATATTGGATAAGAATTTATTTCCTAACCCCTCTCCCTTGGAAGCTCCTTTTACAAGACCTGCTATATCTACAAACTCCACTGTGGCTGGAACCATTCTCTGAGGATTTATTATCTTGGCTAATTCCTCCATTCTTTGGTCTGGAACCGTTACCATTCCAACATTTGGTTCAATTGTACAAAAAGGGTAGTTGGCTGCCTCAGCTGCACCAGCCTTTGTTATAGCATTAAAAAGAGTTGATTTTCCAACATTTGGAAGACCTACAATTCCTATTCCTATCATCTATATTCCTCCTCATCTACTCATACGTATATAATTATTTTTTTCATACATATTATTATACCACGTTTTTAAATTCTCTACTACGTTTTTTCTATGAGAAAAAAAAATATGGGACAATTTAAACGATTGCCCCATAACTTTTAATTAGTACTGTGGTAGTGGTCTAGGATACCCAGGCTGCGGAACTGGCTGGTACCCTCCTGGTGGTGGTGGATAATATCCCTGATTCTGTTGCTGGTAAACTTGATCCTGTTGAATTCTATTGCTATCCTGCATTGTTCCGATAAGGGCTCCTGCAGCTGCTCCAATCCCTGCTCCAATCAAGGTTCCCTTTGTGTCTCCACCGATAACCTGCCCTAGAACAGCTCCTGTTCCTGCTCCTACAGTTGTGCCACCTATGGCTCCTGAACCTGCATTAGCACACCCTGTAAGGGTTAAGATTGTAAGTGATAAGGCTATTAGTTTTTTCATTTCCTTTACCTCCTCTATCTATCTTTCTATTAAAGATTCTCCATTCATCTCTGAAGGTTTCTCTATTCCAAGTATATCTAGCATAGTAGGTGCCAAATCTGATAATTTCCCATCTTTTACTTTAACATCTTTTAATTTTTCAGATACTAAGATAAATGGAACATGATTCGTAGTGTGAGCTGTAAATGGTACATGTGTCACTGGGTCTTCCATAAGTTCTGCATTTCCATGATCTGCAGTTACAAGAATAGTTCCCTCTTTCTCTAAAACTTTTTCTATAACTTTATGCATGCAGTTGTCTACAACTTTTATAGCTTTAATCGTTGCATCCATAATTCCAGTATGACCAACCATATCAGGATTTGCATAATTTATTACTATAACATCAAATCTATTTTCATCCAAAACCTTAAGCACTTCTGCCGTAAGTTTTTCTGCTGACATTTCTGGCTGAAGGTCATAGGTTGCTACCTTTGGAGAATCTACAAGCAATCTTTCTTCTCCATCATAAGCCACTTCTTTACCTCCATTGAAAAAGAATGTCACATGGGCATATTTTTCAGTTTCAGCTGTCCTTAATTGAGTAAGTCCATTTTTAGCAAGGATTTCTCCTAAAGTATTTGTAAGCTCTTTATCCACATAGATAAATGGAGCATCTATTGTAGTGTCATACTGTCTCATACAGTAAAAGTTAACTCCCAGATATTCTCTTCCGAAAAATGAAAATTCCTTATCATTAATAGCTCTGGTTATCTGTCTAGCTCTATCCGGTCTGTAGTTAAAGTTTATTACAACATCTCCAGTCTTTATAACTCCATTTGAATCTATGACTGTGGGCATTACAAATTCATCTGTGACATCATTAGCATATGAATCCTTTATCGCTTCAAGTGCCGAAACAGCCTTTAATCCCTCTCCTTCAACTAGAGCATGATATGCTTTTTCAGTTCTTTCATAATTTTTATCTCTGTCCATAGAGTAATATCTTCCTGAAATAGTGGCTATCTTTCCAACTCCTATTTCAGATATTTTCGTTTCAAGTGCCTTTATAAATCCTTCACCAGATTTTGGTGCAGTATCTCTTCCATCTAAAAAAGCATGTACATATACTTTTTCAAGTCCGTAATTTTTAGCCATTTGAAGAAGTCCATAAAGATGATTAATATGAGAATGAACCCCACCATCTGAAAGAAGTCCTAAGAAGTGTATCGCTTTTCCTGAAGTTTTAGCTTTTTCGAAGGCTTCCACAGCTTTCTCTTTCTTGAAAAAGTCTCCTTCTCTCATATCTTTTGATATTTCAACAAGAGGTTGATATACAACTCTTCCAGCTCCTATATTAAGATGTCCTACCTCTGAGTTCCCCATCTGCCCTTCAGGAAGACCTACAGCTTCTCCTGAGGCTTCTAGTTCAGAAGTTGGATATTTTTTAGTTAACTCTATAAAATTTAGAGGATGAGCATCCTCTATGGCATTTTTCTCATTTTTGTGATGATTTATTCCCCAACCATCCAAAATCATAAGCATTAATGGTTTTTTCATCTATTAATTTCCTCCTTTTACAACTATTGCAAAAGTCTTCGCATCTAGAGAGGCTCCTCCAACAAGTCCACCGTCAATATCAGGTTGTGCCATAAGATCTGCTGCATTAGCTGCATTCATCGATCCTCCGTATTGGATTGTTATTCCCTCTGCAACTTCAGCTCCAAACATCTCAGCCACAACTCCTCTGATCTCTTTGTGAGTATCCTGAGCCATCTCTGGAGTAGCTGTTTTACCTGTACCTATCGCCCATACTGGCTCATATGCAATAATAACTTTTTTAGCCTCTTCAGCTGTCAGTCCTGCCATCCCGCCTTTTATCTGTCTGCTATTTACTTCTGCCGTTTTCCCCGATTCTCTCTCTTCAAGTTTTTCTCCTACACAAAGAATAGGTGTTATTTCGTGAGTTAGTGCTGATTTTACTTTAGCATTGATGAATTCATCTGTTTCTCCGAAATACTCTCTTCTCTCTGAGTGACCAAGAATAACGTACTCTACACCTACAGCTTTTAGCATAAGCGGAGAAATTTCTCCAGTAAATGCTCCTGAATCCTTTGGATACATATTTTGAGCTGCTATCTTAACTCTCGTTCCTTCTGCCGCTTTTACAAGATCTGAAAGCATTATCGCCGGAGCACCTATGATAACTTCCACATTTTTATATTCAGCTACAAGAGCTCCTAGCTCTCTTACAGTTTCTGCTCCCTCAGCATTTATTTTATTCATTTTCCAGTTTCCTGCTACTATTTTTTTTCTCATTTTATTCCTCCCACTTCATATTCTAATCTATTAATTTTATCTTTAATAAGTCTCTGGATTTTATCATAATTACCCTTTTATTTCAAATTATTAATAATAGTTTTCTTCCATTGCCAATAATTTAATCTTTATCTGATATTTTTTAATTCAAAAACTCGATTCTCTTTTGATCATTTGAAAAACAATAGGCATACTCGTCTGCTTTTTTTCCTATTTTAATCAATACATTAGGAATTTCATATTCAAGTATTTCCATTATTATTTCCATATCTCCTTGCTCGAAGGCCAGTTTTATATCCGAATATAAATCCTGAATTCTATCTAAATTTTGATCAAATTCACTATCCAACATATCTATTGTTGAAATTTTTTTCACCATAACCAAGTGTTTTACAAACCATGATGTTATATCTATCATCTCTTGAAATATCTCATCTTCTTGAATCTCCTCTGCAAACTCAATCTCTTCAATAAGATGAAAATATCTTTCACTATATCTTCGTATATTATATATCCCATCTAAAACTATTCCTGATTCTTTTTTTGTTTTAAATTCTAAAATATTTTTCTCAGCATACATAAAAGTTTTTTCACTTAACTCTTCTCCGTTCACAAGAATATGAATAGTTACTTTCTTATCTTTCACCAGTTGGTCATTTATCTCTTTTATTGCAATTCCAAGTGTTTTATATCTTTTTTTTGTCTCAAATTTTTCGTTGTCTATATAAACTTCCAGCGACATCTCTATTCCTCTCTACATTTTTAACTGCCAAAGAAAAAGTATACACAATAATTTTTTTAGGATTACAGCTATTATGGATTTCTTCAATTATCTCTTCTACTGTAGAGCCGGTAGTTATTATATCATCTACTATAAGTAAATTTTTACCATTAAAATCATTAACTCCTATTCTGAATCCCTTTTTTATATTCTCTCTTCTTCTCTCTCTACCACCTAATTTATACATCTGTTTGGTGTTTTTTATTCTCTCTATCTTTTTATAATTTATCCCTGCTTTTTCAAGGACTTCTTGAACTTGATTAAAACCTCTTTCTCTAAGTCTTTCATCACTTATAGGAACTGGAATTACAGAATCTATACCTTCAATTTGAATTATTTTTTCAATCTCTAATTTTAGGATTTTCGACAATATAGCTCCCAATTTTTTCTGATTTTTTAATTTATAGTTTTCTATAAAATTTTTGATTTTTGCATTATAAAAATATGAATAATAACAATTTTCTATTTTTTTGATCTTCCCCTCTTCTTCAAGATAACTCAAACACTCTAGACAGAGGTACTCTTCATCATCATCCAAAAAACAGTTGCACATAGAACATTTTGTAGAAAAAATAAATTTTTTAAGATACAGGATTAACTTGGACATTTTTACTCTTCTCCTTATCCAATATGGCTGCAGAATACATTTCAGTATATCCGCACTCTTCACATATTTTCAAATAATAAGATCCTAAATGTAGCTTAAGTCCTGAATCCTTCTCTGGAAATAGAGCTGTTCTCATATAATATTTTTCACTTCCACATTTTAAACAGTTCAGTTCCATATCTCATCTCCCCATAATATATCTTTATCCCATGTGCTATGCTCACCCAAAAAAATAATCATGTCAAATCTTACTTCTCTAGCTAAAAAATTTTTTTCAGAAAGATATTTTTTCCCAGTAAGATAAATTCTTTTCAATTTTTTTTTATTTATAGATTCACTTCCATACCCATAATCAATGTTTTTTCTATACTTCACCTCAACAAAAACTATTATTCCATCTTTTTCACAAATTATGTCTATCTCTCCCCATGGTGAATAATAATTTCTTTCAAGTATTTCATATCCCGCTTCTTTCAAAATAATTTCAGCTTTTTCTTCGTAATATCCGCCTTTTTCACGTCTATTCATCTTTCTCCAATTATCTTTTTCAAAAAACTCTTTCTATGAATTTCAGTTGCTCCCTTTTCTAGAATTATCTCCCTATGTTTTTTTGTTCCGTATCCTTTATGCTTTTCAAACTCATAATCTGGATATTCTTTTATCATATCTAACATAATTCTATCCCTTGTAACTTTGGCTGCTATAGAGGCTGCAGCGATAGCCAAACTTTTTCCGTCTCCCTTTATAATAGGTTCTTGATTCAGTTGACATTCCCTTATTTTGTGATTTCCATCTACAAGAATAAGATATTCTTCCAGACTTACTCCCTGCTTTCGAAGATTTTCAAGAGCTCTTCTCATAGCAAGAAATGTTGCATTAAGTATATTGATTTCATCTATCTCTTCCACTGTGGCTATTCCTACACCTATTAAAAAATTTTCCTCCAAAGTGCTGAATATTTTCTCCCGTTTTTTTTCAGTAAGCTTCTTAGAGTCATTTATCTCATCTAAAACAGGAGAATAATTTTTTAGCAGTGCTGCAGCTGCTACAACCGGCCCTGCAAGAGGTCCACGTCCAGCCTCATCCACCCCTATAACTTTTCCCATTTCCAAATCAAACTTATATAATAGGTTTTCCATAACTCTCCTTAGTCTATCTTACTTATATCCAATCCTAATCTTTTAGCCACATTTCTGAAATCTTCAGGTAATGGGGCTGTTATTACCATCTCATGATTTTTTACTGGATGCCTAAATTTTAATGTATACGAATGCAACATCTGTCTCGAAGCTATTTCTCCTCCATTTCCGTATACACTATCTCCAACTATTGGATGATTAAGAGATTTCATATGAACTCTAATTTGATGGGTACGCCCAGTTTCTATCCTGACTTTTACCAAAGAAAAATCTCTCACTTCATCTAAAACCACATAATTACTAATCGCCTCTTTCCCGTTCTCATCAACTACAGCCATTTTTTTTCTATCTCTAGGGTCACGTCCTATGAGATTAACTATTCTACCTTCTTTTATCTTAAAGTTTCCTTTGCAGATACAGATATATGTTTTTTCCAGTGTTTTTTCCTTAAACATACCCGAAAGAGAGAGATGTGCCACATCATTTTTAGCTATGACAATTATTCCACTAGTATCTTTATCCAGTCTATGAACTATTCCTGGTCTTATTACTCCATTTATTCCCGAAAGATCCTTCACATGGTAAAGAACTGCATTCACAAGGGTTCCTGTATAGTTACCTTGAGCTGGATGTACTACCATGTTTGGGCCTTTGTTGATTATGGCCATATCCTCATCTTCGTAAATTATATCTATAGGAATATTTTCAGGTTCAAGATCCAAAATTTCATCTTCTGGAATAGATATTACAATATTTTCAATTCCCTTAATCTTGCTTCCACACTTTATTTTTTTGCTGTTTCCCAAGGAAACACAACCGTTTTCAATAAGGTTTTGAACATAGGACCTAGTAGCATCCTGAAGATATTCCTGCACAAAAATATCCAGACGCTTTCCAGCATCTGTTTTATCACTCTTAATCTCTATTGTTTCTTTAATTGCCAATTCTTTTTTTTCCATATTTTCTACCTTATTTTTCAATGTGATATCCCATCTCTTTCAAGAAAGGCTTCTTTTTTCTCCAGTCATCTTTAACTTTTACCCATAAGTTAAGGAATATTTTCTGTCCTAATAGTTCTTCAATATCTTTTCTAGCTTCTGTTCCTATCTCTTTAAGTAAAGCTCCATTTTTTCCTATTATTATTCCTTTTTGCGAATCTCTCTCTACATAAATATTTATATCAAACTTATCCTTTGCTTTTCCTTCACTTCTTCTCTCTACATTCAGTATTTCTATAGCTACTGAGTGAGGTATTTCGTCTCTAGTTTTATTCAGAATTTTTTCTCTTACAACTTCTGTTATTATTCTGTAAATAGGCATATCTGTATACATATCATCAGGATAATACTTTATACCCTCTTCTAAAAATGGATCGATGGCTGAAAGAAGTTTTGGAATTCCCAATGCATATTGACCTGAAATTTCGACAATAGCATCAAACTCTCCAAGTTTTTCACGAATTTCATTTCTCTTAGCTTTCATCTCATAATCATCCATTTTATCAATTTTATTGATAACTAAAACTTTAGGAGTTCTTTTAGCTTCAGAAACCTTATCCATAACGAATTGATCTCCTGTACTAATTTCCTGTGATCCATCCAATAAAAAAACTATAACGTCCACCTCTTTCAAGACTCTTATGGCACTATTGGTCATGTGCTCTCCTAAGAGGTGCTTAGGTTTGTGTATTCCTGGAGTATCTATAAAGATATATTGATTATCTCCAAAATTTAAAATTCCTTTTATGTTATCTCTAGTTGTTCCTGCTTTATCCGAAACTATTGCAACCTTCTCTGCTACAAGTTTATTTATCAATGTAGATTTTCCTACATTTGGTCTTCCTACCACCGCTATAAATCCTGCTCTCATAATTATTCATCTCCTATTCCTATTCTCATATACTCTCTCTTCATCTCTTGAAAAAAATCATTTTTTGTGATATTTTCATTTTTTTTCTCTGCTACACTTTTTTTTATCTCTATCGGAGATATAGGGGTGCTTATCCCTGCTTCCTTGCAATACTTCATAAATCTTGCTCTAAAATTTTGTCTACTTAAATCTCCAAAGAGATCTTCTTCTGTTTTTTTTTCTCTTTCTTCAAGGTAATCTTTTAAAATATTGATCCCTTCAGAGTTAAGTTTTATTGTTTCTATTCCATTTCTGCCTAAAATATTTATTTCGTTGGAATTTAATATATTGGTCTTTTTGATTTTTAATATCTGATTTATTTTAAGTCCACTTATAAAAAGAAGATATATTACTATCCTATCTCTTTTCCCTTTCTCGTCATCCTTACAATAATCCATCACTCTAGCTATTTCTCCTTGAGTAATTTTAGGAGAATTATCTTTTTTTTCTTGAATTATTTTTATCTCAGAAAAAGGATTTTGATCTATTATTGATTTTTTCACTAAATATTTGAAGAAACCATTAACAGACGCTATTTTTCTCTTTATAGAAAGCGGCGAAAACTTTTTCTTAAGATTTTCGATATATTTTATTCCTATATCCTCTTTCAAGTTTTCAATTTTATTTTGAGATATAAATCCAATGAAATCTTCTATCTCTCTTCTATATATCTCTATAGTTTCCTCTGAAGTTTTTCCATGTTTTTTTAGGAGCTCTATATACTCTTTTAAAAAGTGTAAATTATCTGCCATTTAAAAGCTCCTTTGCATGGTCTATTACTGCGGAAGATATCTCTTTTCCAGCTAGCATTCTTCCAATTTCCATGACTCTCTCCTGGGGGGTTAAAAGCTTTACCGAACTCAATGTTTTTCCATTCTGAGAATTTTTTTCTATATAAAATTGCTGATTTGCCTTAGCTGCTATCGAGGGAGAATGTGTTATGCATATAACCTGAGAGTTTTCTCCTATCTCCTGTAATTTTTGACCTATTTTTCTTACAGTTTCTCCGCCTACACCTGAATCTATCTCGTCAAAAAGAAGCATAGCTATACTATCTACTTTTGAAAAAAGCACCTTAAGAGCAAGCATAATTCTGCTTACTTCTCCTCCAGATGCTATTTTCCATAGAGGTTTAGGAGTCTGACCAACATTTGTAGAAATAAAGAATTCTATACTATCTATTCCAGATGCGCTCCAGCTATTTAGTTCTTCAAATTTTACATAAAAATCTGCATCTTCCATATTTAAAAATGCTAATTCATCTCTGAGGTTTTGTTCAATTTTTTTAGCTACTTCAAATCTTTTTTTTCTGAGCAACAAGCTTTGCTCCAAATATTTTTTCTCCAGTCTTTCTCTATCTTCAAAAAGATTTTTAAGTTGAAAACCATTTTCATCCAATGACTTCAGTTTTTCTTCCAATACTTCTCTGTACTTCAGAATTTCTTCGATATTAGATCCATATTTCATTTTCAATCTATTAATCGAATCTAATCGTAATATTACCTTTTCTAGCTTCATATCATTAGATTCAATATCTTCATCTAAGGTAGAAATGAGATCCACCGTATCTTCCAGTTCATAATAAATTTTTTCAAGTTTCTCTAGAATTTCTTCGTATTCCTTACCGTATTTGCATAAAAGTTCTATAGATTTTCTTGAGTTGCGAATAAAGTTTAAAGCATTTATCTCTCCATCTCTGAGAAAAATTTCTGAATTTTGAAGTTTCTCTTTAATTTTTCCAGCATTAAAAAGTTTTTTGTATTCCTCTTCCAATTCATTATCTTCATTCATTTTCGGATTAATTTTATCTATCTCTTCCGCCTGAAATTGATAAAAATCTTTTTTTTCTAAAATCTCTCGTTGAAAAACTTCTATATCCTGTATTTTTCTTCTGACCTGCTGATAATCTCCATAGGTTTTCTCCACTTGATTTTTTAGTTTTTTTCCCTCTTCACTTAGAAATTTATCTAAAAGTTTTATATGATTAAATTTTGAAAGAAGCATTTGATGAGAATGTTGACCCACAATATCCACAAGGCTCTTCATTATATCCTTCAAGCTACTCATTGGAACTCTTATATTATTAACAGTAGCTTTCCCTCTTCCTGAACGGTCTAAAGTTCTACGAACGATTACTTCCCTACCATCTATCTCCAATCCCAACTCTCGAAGTTCTGTTGCCTGACTCTCATCTACCTCAAATACACCCTGTGCAAGAAGAGAATCTGCACCATCTCTTATCAGATCCACATCCCCTTTCTCTCCAATAAGAAGATTAACTCCACTCATAATAATAGATTTTCCAGCTCCAGTTTCTCCTGTAAGAGTTATCAATCCCTTTTCAAGTTCCATATCCAAAGTATCTATTATTGCTAAGTTTTCTATCTTCAACTCTCTCAACATAATTTATCTCCCCATTTCAATGTTTCTCTTAAAATTCCATAATAATTCAATTCTTTAGGAAGGACTAGCTTTATCTTTTTCCCTGTATAAGCTACTGTTACCACATCATCAAAATGTATTTTTGCACAAGTTTCTCCATCTATAACTGCATAACCAATTCTATCCTCATCTTCTATTTTTATTGTAAGAACCTCATCTCCATTTATAACCACCGGTCTCGCAGTTAAGTTATGAGCCGCTATAGGTGTTAATACAAGGGCTTTTAATCCAGGTGTTACAATTGGTCCACCTGCAGCCATAGAATAAGCCGTTGAACCTGTGGGAGTTGAAATTATAAGTCCGTCAGCTCTATATGTATTCATATATTCTCCATCAGAGTATACCCCTATTCTAAGAAGTTTGGTCATCACTCCCCCTTTGGATATGACAACCTCATTAAGTGCATCGTAAACTTTGTCTTTCAATCCTATTTCTAGCAGTCTTCTGCTCTTAACTTGATAATCTCCTTTGAGATATCTTCCTATAGCATTTAGACCATCCTCTATGGATATTTCTGTTAAAAATCCTAGACTTCCAGCATTAATTGCTATAATATCTATTTTAGGATTCTTCACTAAAATTTTAGCCGCTCTGAGTAATGTCCCATCGCCTCCTATGATCACTGCGAAATCTAAAAGTTCCAACTCATCAATTTCCAAAATTTCAACCTCTCTCTCTTTAAGAAATCCTTTAACTTTCTGGAAAAAATCTATAGCTATCTCTTTTTCTGTATTGTGGATTATGCAACACCTTTTCATGTTTCCCCCTAAAAAAACTGCTCTGGATTCACTGCCTTAAGTTTAAATCTTACCTCGTAGTAAAGATCAGGATTAGAATCTGATGAAAATCCTAAAATTCCAATATTTTGCCCCTTTTTTATTCTATCTCCTACCTTAACCTGAGATGTAATCAAATTTCCATATAACCCAATTAAATTATATCCGTAATCAATCATTATAACTTTCCCCAGCCCTTGAAAATTATCAGAATATATTACCTTTCCTCCGGCAGCTCCCTTTACTGGGGTTCCTAATTCTCCCCTTATCTCTATTCCATTGCTTGAAACCCCATTTTTTTTCTGATTAAATTTAATAATTGTCCTTCCAACTATTGGTTTTTGAAGTTTCCCAACTTGTTTTTGGGCTGTAGAGTAATTTATATTTTTATTTACTTTCGTTCTTTGAGAGATTATTCTCTGGATTTCTTTTTCTTTTCTTGCTTTTTCAGCTATGAGTTTTTTTATAGCTGATTCATGACTATTTTTTTCACTGTTAAGTTTTTTTATAAGCGATTCATGATGTGAAATTTTATTGTCTAACTTCTTAGAATTTAAGAGAGCTTGATGACGGAGATTCTCCAATTTTCTTTTTTCTGCCTCTACTTCTCCTTTGGCTCTTTTTATCTCTCCATCAATTATTTCTATTCTTTCTATTCTTTGAAAATCTCCCTGTAACATTTTCTGAAAAGCAAACTTTAATTTTGGATTGTGTTCCATCTCCTCTTTTTGAATCTGAATTCTATTCCAAATTTTTATTTTAGTCAGATTCGCTTTCCTTATTCTATCTTTTTCCGAGGCAGTGATATTTAAGTTTTTTTCTCCATAATCTATGGATCTCTCTACCCTTTTTATTTCCTGAAGTATTGTTTCCCTCTCTTTTTTTATCTCTTCTATCTCGCTCTCTGTTTTCTCTATATCTTTTTCGAGATTATTTTTCTCTTGCCCTATTATTTTTATTCTTTTATTTTTTGTTGAAATCTCTGTTTCTATTTTTTTTATCTCTTTTTTCATAGTATCCACATTAGCTGAAAAAACCGTTAAACTTTTGAGGATAAGAATTATTATAATCTTAAAAAATTTTATTTTTTTTTTAGTCATTCCTATTATCCTCAAAATCAATATTTTTTTTTGAAAAAGGTGATAATAAAGTCACTATTATCAAACATATAATAGTTAGAGTAGAAAAGAAAAACACTCTCTGAAAGGTAGTTTTAAAAATAAAATAACCAATTTTTTCGAAATTTTTTTGAAAAAACATATACATATTATTATAAATAAGAAGCCCTATAACTCCTGAAAAAATCAATGGAAGCGATGATGCTCTAGCAGCTTTTTTCCAAATTCTCTCTCTTTCTTTAGAAGTAAAATAAAAATATATTAAATTTCTTTCTCTCATGGCAAAATAGCAGGAAAATATTGTCATTATTGTCGGAATTATAAGAAAAACAGCCGTGAAATATCTTACTAATTTTAGTGTTTTTTTCTGTATTAAGCTTTTTTCCACATACTCCTGATCAAAAAATATTTCTTGAATTTCATCCTCTGCTTCTAATGCTGAAATAATAGTCTCTGGAGAGTTTTCGGCAAAAAAATAAACCACCATAATATCCTGAATAGAGCTATCAGGAACAGTTATTTTTAAATTTTTCTCCAAATTCCTCATACTCTCTTCCTTAGATATATATCCCACTTTTTTTACATTTTTAAATCCCAAAATTTTCTCTTCTATCCCCTGCTTTTTCTCTTGGGATATCCCTGAGACTAAATCTACCTGAAAAAAAATTCTATCTTGGGATTTATCTTCATAGCTCCACAAATTTAAAAAAAGTGAGATAAAAAAGCTCAGAAGAAAAAATAAGTAAATTAATGTCTTAAAATTTCTAGTCCTTCTTTGAAATATCATAAAATCCCCTTTAAATACAGAGCGAGGACGGCCAAAAAATTTAGACGTCCTCCTTGTAGTAATCATATATTTTCTAAAATATATTATTTTAAGTTTTCTCTTATCATAGAAACTATTTTTTCAGCTGTAAGATCGTACTTCTTTAGAAGTTCATCTCCCTTTCCACTTTGTCCAAATTTATCATAAATCCCTAGTTTTTTTATTAAAGTAGGCTGAACCTCTCCTAAAAATTCAGATATTGCAGATCCTAATCCTCCTATTACAGAGTGCTCTTCCGCTGTAACTATAAATTTAGTTTCACGTGCTGCTTTCAGTATTGTCTCTCCATCTAAGGGCTTTATCGTTCCCACATTTAAAACTCTCACTGAAACACCTTCGTTTTTAAGGATTTCTGAAGCTTTTAGAGCTTGTTCTACCATTAAACCTGTAGCAGCAATTGTAACATCGCTCCCCTCTTTTAGAGTGTTTATAACCCCTATTTGAAACTCATATTCTTTCTCATCGAAGAGAATCTCTGTATCGAGTCTTCCCATTCTGATATATACAGGTCCTTCATATTCAGCAGCTGCAAAAACCATTTTTTTTGTTTCTGTTGCATCTGCTGGTGATAAAACTATCATTCCAGGAATAGCCCTCATTATAGCTAAATCTTCTACCGATTGATGAGAACCCCCATCTTCTCCTACAGAGATTCCCGCGTGAGTTGGAGCTACTTTTACATTAAGTTTTGGATAAGCGATTGTATTCCTTATCTGGTCAAAAGCCCTTCCTGCTGCAAACATAGCAAATGTTGATGCAAAAGGAATTTTTCCACATGTTGCAAGTCCTGCCGCAGTTCCCATAAGATCTGCCTCAGCTATTCCTACATTTATATGTCTCTCTGGAAAATCTTTTTGAAACATTGCTGTTTTCGTAGATTTAGTAAGATCTGCATCCAATACCACTACATTTTTATTTATTTTTCCAAGCTCTACAAGAGCTTCTCCATATGCTTGTCTAGTTGATTTTAAAGCCATTTTTTTCCCCCTCACCTATTCTATAACCATATCATTGAGCTCTCTTAAAGCTTTTTCTGTCTGATCTGCATTTGGAGCTGCTCCATGGAACTCACACGCATCTTCCATAAATGAAACTCCCTTTCCTTTTATAGTTGTAGCTAAAATTATAGTCGGCTTTCCTTTTACTTTTTCAGCTTCATCAAATGCCTTAATAATAGCACAGAAATCATGTCCGTTGATTTTTATAACATTCCAACCGAAAGCTTCCCATTTTTTATCCAATGGCTCGATTCCTTTTACTTTATCGACATTTCCATCTATCTGAAGATTATTATTATCTAAAATCGCACAAATGTTATCTAACTTATGGTGAGCAGCAGTCATTGCAGCTTCCCAAATTTGACCTTCTTGAACCTCTCCATCGCCTAGAAGAACATACGTTCTATATGTTTCTCCAGACATTTTTGCTGCAAAAGCCATTCCGTTCCCTACTGATAATCCCTGTCCAAGTGAACCTGTAGACATATCTACTCCAGGAACTTTTTTCATATCTGGGTGTCCCTGAAGAATCGATCCATAGGCTCTAAAAGTATTTAGTATATCTTTTGAAAAGAAACCTCTTTCTCCAAGAGTTGCATATATCGCTGGTGAGGCATGTCCCTTAGAAAGAACAAATCTATCTCTTGCTGGATTTTTTGGATTTGCTGGATCTATATTCATCTTATGAAAATATAGAACAGTCAAAATATCCGCAGCAGAAAGAGAACCTCCTGGATGTCCGGATTTAGCTGTACTTACCATCTGAACTATAGATTTTCTGATTTCATTAGCTGTAGTTTTTAATGCTTGAATATCTGTCATTTTTTCTCCTTTCACTTAATAGTCTGTAATCTACTCTTAATTATAATATTAATTCTCTTACAATGTCAAGAAACCATTGGGATTTATTTAGTATCCCACTATATAGGTTATTGTACTTTATGGATGAAAATATAATAAATATCAATGTATATACAAATATCGGTCGAATTATTTTTTTTTCCTTTGAAATATTTTTTATCAAAGTAATTATTCCAAGTAAAAATATAGTTATAATTTCATGTTCTCTGAAAGTAAAAAGTATTGATATTATTATTGAAACAAGGCTAAAAATTTTAAAAAGTGCTATTGAACCTTTTACACCACAACTTTTTTTTATAACAGGTATATGAAGAAGAGCACTGCCGCCCCATCCTTTTGGGAAAAGATCATATATAAAATGAATTCCCATACCCAAAGAAAATCCCATTATAAAAAATCTAGAAATTTCATTTGGATCTTTTCCATAAAAAAAGATCATAATCAAAAGAACAATAGGACTATGAGTTAATATATTTCTATGCTTTAATTTAAATTTAAAATCCCAATCTGGAAACTTAAATCCTATAAGAAATGCTGTTAATCCTATTATTATTCCCATAGGATTAACATGCTCTAAATTTATTTTATTTATTGTATCTAAAAACTCTAAAAACTCCATAAACTCCCCTATTCTTTTTTCTTTATATAGGTATATCATATTTTTACATATTTTTCTATAAATTTAAAAAACATTTTTCTATAAATAAAAAGAGAGGACCGAAGTCCTCTCTAAAAATTCACTTAAGTTAAGATTACTTAGTTATTTCTGCAACAACTCCAGAAGCAACTGTTCTTCCTCCCTCTCTGATCGCGAATCTTAATCCAGTTTCCATTGCGATTGGGTGGATTAGCTCTACCGTCATCTCAATGTTGTCTCCTGGCATTAC
>JBOFCM010000186.1:0-2868 GCA_051646055.1 Fusobacteriaceae bacterium | reverse complement strand
ACTTCAATCCAGCTATACATATCCACTGCTTCCCTTATAAAGGAAAAAATAGAAATTTAGGAGAGAAAATATTAAAAACTTTGGGATTTGGGGTCTTTCCCGGGTCTGTCCCAAATTTAGTGTAAATTCATTTCTTGGCTATTAATTTTTAAATGTCCTGAGAGCTGCTTTGGTAGCTCTCTTTTTTTAAAGATACTTTTCTAATCTTTTGACTCCATTTTTTAGGAATCTATCTCTTCTACGCCTCTACTTCTTACTTTTAACCAGAATTTAGAACTCTCATTTTCGCCAATAACAATACTTGAAATATCTTTTTTCCCTCTGTATCTATTCCTGCAGATCTGATATCATTATCCTCTACTAATTTTCTAATAAGTGGATTTATTTCTGAATTTTTTTAGCCATAAAAAAACCTCCTTAGTTGTTAATAGGTTATACCCTTAACAGCCAAGAAGGCAAAATATTTATTTCACTATTTTTTATTTACACTAAATTTGGGATACTCCCCAAGACCCTGTTTTTAATTAATTTAATTCTATATATCCGCCCTTCATTGGAGAAGCAGCAAATCTTGTATAAATTCCAAGAGCTCCCTTTTTATATTTGGAATCTGGTTTTATCCAATTTTTTCTTCTTTCATTTAAAATATGCTCAACTTCTTCTGAGCTTAAAATTTCTCCCTTTATTCCAACTATATTTAAACTTCTTTTCTCTAGGCTTATTTCGATAAGATCATTCTCTTCTAAAAGAGCAATATTTCCACCTTCACTGGCTTCTGGAGAAACATGACCTATAGCTGGTCCTCTTGTAGCCCCTGAAAATCTTCCATCTGTAATAAGGGCCACTGAGGAAGCTATTCTAGGATCAGATGCTATAGCTTCTGTTGTATAGAACATTTCAGGCATTCCACTTCCACGAGGACCTTCATATCTAATTATTACAGCATCTCCTTGATTTATATCTCCTGAAAGTACAGCTTTTATTGCTACTTCTTCGCTATCAAAAGGTCTTGCTTTTAAAACTGCTTCCTTCATCTCTTTTGGAACTGCTGAATGCTTAATAACTGCTCCCTCTTGAGCTAAATTTCCTTTTAAAATTGCAATAGCTCCCTGAGCCTGAATAGGATCTCTTAACGGCCTTATTATATCTTCTCTTTTAAGATCTCTTTTATCCAGTTCAATTTGACACCTTTCATAGAAACCACTATTTTTAAGATCTTCTAAATTTTCACCTAAAGTTTTTCCTGTAACTGTCATTACATCCAAATGAAGAAATTCTTTTATCTCTTCCATTATTCTTGGAACTCCTCCAGCATAATAGAAATACTCTCCAGGATAGAATCCGCTAGGCCTTATATTTAAGAGGAAAGGGATTTTTCTATGAATTTCATCAAATTTTTCTGCATTTAACTCCAATCCGATCTCATAAGCTATCGTGGGAATATGGAGTAAAGAATTAGAAGAACCTGCTATTGCAGCATGAACCATAATTGCATTTTCAAAAGCCTCCTTAGTTAAGATATCCGATGGACGAATATTTTCATAAGCTAGTTCTACTGCTCTTTTTCCTGTTTTGTATGCTCCTTCTAAAAGATCAGGAGAATTTGCTGGCAAAAGTGACATTCCAGGCAGAGTAAGACCTAGTGCTTCTGCTATTATCTGCATTGTAGATGCTGTTCCCATGAATGAGCAAGCTCCGCAAGATGGACAGGCATTGTGCTTGGCAAAATCAAACTCCTCTTTTCCAATCTCTCCTCTTTCAAACTTTGCACTGTATGTTCCTAGCTGCTCCAGTGTCAACATTCCAGGACCAGCTGCCATTATTCCCCCTGGAACCATTATAGCTGGCATATTCAATCTTGCGATAGCTTGTAAATGAGCGGGAACTCCCTTATCACAACTCGCTAAAAATACTCCTGAATCATAGGGAGTTGCCCCTACTTGGACCTCTATCATATTAGCTATGAATTCACGGGAAGCAAGAGAATAATTCATTCCATCATGCCCTTGAGCTTGTCCGTCACACATATCTGTGGCATAAAATTTAGCACCTTTTCCCCCGGCTTCTTTAATACCTCTTTCGACCTGTTCCACAAATCTATTCAGGTGGGCACTTCCAGGATGGCTATCTCCATATGTACTTTCTATTATTATTTGTGGCTTAGAAAGATCAGGGACTTTCCATCCCATCCCCATTCTAAGTGGATCCATCTCTGGAGCCATCTCTCTTAACTTTTGACTTTTCAGCATATTTTAAGTTCCTTTCACTACACCATAGTTATATTAATTTAGGCCAATAATCTGAATTTACTTCTAACAGGTCATCTAATATTTTTTTCGCTACTGATGCACTAGGAACTGTTTTAGATAAAGTCAAAGCTTGCCATAACTTCAGATAAGAACCTTCTATCCATGCATCTACAACAAGTTTTTCTACAGATACTTGTTGTTCCATAAGACCTTTATGGAATTGATCTATTTTGCCCACTGTAAGAGGCTCTGGACCATTACTTCCAACTAAGCAAGGTATTTCAACCATAGCTGTAGGATCAAAGTTTTCTATAGCTCCTTTATTTTCAACAATTAGAAGCATTCTTTCTTTTGTATTAAAAGCAATTGCAGAAGCCAAATCAACTATATACGATGCATGTACATCCACATGAAGAGTTGTATTTTCTGAACTCCCTATTTCTGTTATTCTTCTGCATTCTCCGAATACATTTTTTTCCCTTCCATCAATTACTTCGTTAGCTCTTGTATATTCTTTATTTGAATGTTCTACTACATAATCAGGGAACAAATAATATTTTAAATATGTATTTGGTAAAGTTTTTGGATCCAGAGCTACGATATCTTTAGCTTTTTTGTG
>JBOFCM010000185.1:0-4328 GCA_051646055.1 Fusobacteriaceae bacterium | reverse complement strand
GGAGGTTTGTCTATTATAAGAAGATTTCTGTCCTCGTAGGCTATTTTCAGTTCCATCTCAATAGGTTTTATACCTGTCTCTTTTTTCTTTTCTACCACCAGAATTTTATTCTGGCTTTTAAGATTTTTCATCTTTTTATCCAGTCTGGCTTTCTTTCCGTTGAGGTAAACCTCAGCATTCCGAAGTCCACGTCTGGAATAGTTGTGTATCTCTATCAGATACGCCCCCACTAACATGGAGTTATGTTCAGGTTCCACTAAAAATCTCTTCATATCTCTTCCTTTCAAAAATTTTATCTATCTCCTCATTTTACTACCAATTTCCACTGTTGTCAAAGGGGAAAAAAAAGAGTATAATTAAGGAAGATTAACACAAGTTATTCAATTAATATTTTTAGGAGGAAAAAAATTATGAAAAGAGTTATTTCTACTACAAATGCACCAAGCGCAATCGGACCATACTCTCAGGCTATTGAGATCAACGGAACGCTTTATGTTTCAGGACAGATCCCTTTTGTTCCAGCAACTATGACAGTTGTTTCTGAGGATGTAAAAGAGCAGACAAGACAATCTTTAGAGAATGTTAAGGCTATCTTACATGCTGCAGGATACTCACTTGAGGATGTTGTTAAAGCTGGAGTGTTCATCAAAGATATGAACGATTTCGCTCTAATCAACGAAGTTTACAACGAGTACCTTGGAGATGTTAAACCTGCAAGAGCTTGTGTAGAAGTTGCAAGACTTCCAAGAGACGTTAAAGTTGAGATCGAAGTTATCGCAGTTAAATCTAACGATCCAGAGGCTTACACTCACAAATCTCTGTAATAATATGACAAAAAAGGATTGAGTACCTTAACCGGTATTCAATCCTTTTTTCATTTCCAATCTTAAAAACCCAGTTCACGACTTCTGTAAAAATGAGAAAGAATAATCTCATAAACTATATATGCCAGAAGTCTAGATGTTCTTTCGTCAAAATCAAAGTTAGGATTCATCTCTGCTATATCCAGTGTGAGATCCTCCGAGTGTTTGGCTACTGTTTTCAAGAAGCCTATAATATTCTCAGGCTTTATTCCGAAGGGCTGTGGTGCACTTACCCCTGGAGCTGAAGAGATATGAAAAACATCTGTACATATGGTGAGGTGGGTATAGTCATTCCGAGAGATGATATCCATCATGGTTTCCGAGTTCACTCTGTCCATATCCTCAGCCAGCCAGTAGTTTACCTTATGATCTATGGCTGTATGGAAAAGTCTTTTGGTATTTCCAAATTTCTGAATTCCGAAGACATTGTAATCAAAATTTCTCTGACTCTCACGACATTCATCAGCTATCTGAAGAAACATGGTTCCCGAAGTCGGGCCTCCTGAATAATCCCTCATATCAAAATGGGCATCAAAATTTATTATCCCTATCTTAGGTTTGAGAAAATGCTCCTTGGCACAGTCAAGTATGCCATGGTATGTACCGTAGGCAACCTCATGCCCTCCCCCTATGACTATTACAAAATAACCTGCTCTTTTGAGACGGGTTACTGTTTCTGAAAGTTTTTTCTGGGCTTTTTCCAGCTCCTTATGAGTTACCAGTATAGGCTCCTCCAGATCGTAGAATCCTATCTCCTCATCAAAGATAGGAAACCCTGCCAGCATCTGCTTTATATGCTTCCAACCGTTATTGGCTCCTGCTCTTCCCAGATTTCTGATAACTCCCTCATCAGAACCGAAGGCCACAAAACAGACCTTCTTGCTGAAAAGTTTCTCCTTTTCCAGCTCCTCCAGATTCATGACCTTAATAACCTGATGTATTCTCAGTACATCCTCTTCATATCCGTCTATTCTTCCACTCCACTGCATGATTCCTCCCTGAATTAATATCTGTTTCCTAAAAGTCCCACTGCTGTCTTTACTTCTATCATCTTATTCTTTGCTATCTCTCTCGCTTTTTCAGCTCCTGATTTCAGTATTCCCTTCACATATTCAGGATTATTTACCAGTTCCTCACGTCTTTCACGGGCAGGTCCGAAATATTCCAGAATAGCTTCCAGAAGCTCATTTTTAGCATGACCGTAACCGTAACCTCCAGCACGGAACTTTTCCTTCATCTCTTCAACCTCCTCTTTCGTAGCAAAAAGTGAGTAGAGTTGAGTTATGTTGTTGTCAGGATTTTTAGAATCTTCTAGAGCTGCAGAGTCTGTAACTATGCTCATAATCTGCTTTTTCAGCTCTTTTTTTGGAGCAAACATATTTATTGTATTGTTGTAAGATTTACTCATCTTCTGTCCATCTGTTCCTGGAACTACTGCCAGACTCTCTATTATCTGAGGCTCAGGAAGCTTGAACATCTCACTGTATTTTTCATTAAATTTTACCGCTATATCCCTTGTCATCTCCAGGTGCTGCTTCTGATCCTTTCCAACAGGTACCAGGTCAGCATCATACATAAGTATATCTGCCGCCATAAGTATAGGGTAACTTAGAAGTCCCATATTTGGGATAAGGCCCTTTTCTATCTTGTCCTTATATGAGTGTCCACGCTCCATAAGGGATACAGTAGTGAGGTTTGAAAGTATCCAGTAAAGTTCTGTGTGCTCAGGTACGTCTGACTGAAGAAAGATAGATGACTTTTCCGGGTCCAGTCCCAGAGCCAGATAATCCAGCACTATGTTATAGCTGTTTTCTCTCAGCTGGTCAGGAGCTGTTCCAGAGGTAAGAGAGTGGTAGTCTGCCACAAAATACATTCCCTCTACACTGTCCTGATTCTCTATAAACTGCTTGATTGCTCCAAAGTAATTACCTATGTGGAGAATTCCGCTTGGCTGTATTCCAGATATGCTTCTTTTCATAATATTGTTCCGTCCTTTTAATCTATATTCTTATCCCATATTATAGATTAAAAAAACCTTTTCTTCAAGAAAAAGAACCGGAATATCCCGTGACCTTAAAGTATACTTCTGCCACATCCCCGGTAATTATAATTTTTATAGGATCTTCCATGAGGGAGAGAAACACCCTGCTCTCCTCTATATCAAAAAAGAGATTCAAAATCTGATGGAGATCTCCCCTAATATGGTAGGGAATTCCGGTCTCCCTTATATCCCCTGAAAACTCCAGCTTCTGACTCCGGCCTATGGAAATTATCTCACATCTCCTGGATACCATCCTGCTGAGAACCGTCCTCTGCTCAGTGGGAGTGGCAAAAATCCTTCTCCTTTCTGGGAGGTAGGGCTGGAGTCCCTTTTCCCTGTAGTTTTGCAGATTGAAATCCATCTTAAATCCTATTTTCTCTCCCTCTTTCTTTATGTAGTCACTGTTAATCTTTTCAGCTCCTTCACTCCGTAGCTCGCTCTCCAATCTGTAGACATCCTCTATCTCGTCGGTTTCTCCCGAAATATTTACCTCACTCCCATCTATCTCTATGAGGGTATAGGCTATTCCAGCTTCTCCCTTTTGTAAAATCAAATCAACTATCTCTCCCCTGGTTATCCTGGGACGGACTATCACTTTCTCTACAACCTCTTCCCTCTGTTGTACCTCATTTTCTACTTCCACCTCTTGGTCAGGATAATGAGCTATCTCTTCCAGGGAGATATTTTTTTCAATTGATCTCTTTTTCTCCCAGCCCAAAAATATAGTTATTCCTAGAGCCAGAAAAAGAATCAGAGGTAGAATTCTTCTACGCTTTTTTTCTGGTTTTCTCTCCCTCATCATCCATCTCCTCCCCAAAAATATTCAGTTCCTGTATTTTCCCCAGATTACTGCACTCTATCTTCTCCTGATATGGATCTACATAGCACCTTATCTCCATATATCCCGTACGCATAACAGCCCTCAAAAGTTCACCCTCCTCATCCCTTAGGGTCATCTCCTTAGAGAGAATTATTGAGAAACGGTAAAAATTCGGGATATAGATTCCTTCGGGGTCTGGAATAATATGGGTGAGACGGTACCCTCCTACACTTTGAAAATTTTTCTCCCTGTCAATACTGAATCCATCATAATGGTCCAGTATGCTCTTTCCCGAGCTGTCCCTATAGAAATACTCCTCCATACTCTCCACCCATCCATCTTTCAGATAGCCGTCCAGAAGGTAGAGTTCGTAGAGCCCCATCTCTTGAACTGTCTCCAGAAGATAATCCTTTTTTCTGTTCTCCTCTTCCAGTCTTCCTCTTCCACCCCTCAGTCTCACAGCTTTGTTCAAAAAAGAGGAGATTCCCAGAAGAATAACTCCAAGAAAGACAGTCTGTTTCAGTATAAAGCCTCTGTTTTTCAAAGAATGCCTCCTCCAGTTATCCCACGTTCCATAACCTCTCCTCTTCTCTCCTTCAGATGG